>CACZPD010000141.1 GCA_902782955.1 uncultured Erysipelotrichaceae bacterium | reverse complement strand
CGCCAGTCCCCCGGATTTTGAGTACGGAGCGCACTCACTCGTTACAAATAATACTTTCATGACATTTTCCTTTTTGCGGAATGATATCCGCCTTTCAGTTTTCTTTATATTCATTATACACGATGAACCGAAACAGAATGAAACCGCCTGAACATACATGCATTCCGCAGGATCATTTTTTTGTTTTACGCGATAATATTTGTATTATTATTTTAATATGATGATCGAAGTTTTCCTGTTTCAACTTCTGCGTGAAGCAGGCCCGCATCGAATTAAATTCTGGATCACGGCAGCCGGATATACGCTCCTGCTCGCCGCAGCACTGACCGGGAAATGGCACCTGTTCAAAAAAACCGGCAAAACGCCGTGGCACAGCCTTGTCCCGGTTTTGAACGCGTATGAGCTCTATGACCTGGCATGGGACAGACGTTTCGGCATTGCGGAAGGAATCCTCTATCTGGTCATTATGTTTACCCTTCCCGCATCCGATATCCCTCCCATCCGTTTCTGGTACTGGCCGGCTCTGCTTGCGGCGTTTATCGCTGCCCTGCTTTTATCAGCGGTCATGAAGATCAAGCTTTCCAAATCCTTTGGCCGGAGCCGCATTTTCGCTTATGGACTTCTGTTTGCGGAAGGCATATTCTACTGCATCCTGGCTTTTTCAGACTGCGAATATTTCGGCCGGACACTGCGGAAATATAATCCGGCCGCTGCAGAGAAAGAAAAAGCGGGTGAGCGCGGCAAACTGAGCAGGCAGTATATGATCTCCCTGCACCGTTCCCGCAGTACGGTCGCCCTTGCGGCCAGTACATTGACCTTTGCCTTCTGCCTTTTCGCTGTTGCAGGCGGACTGATCGAAGACCCGAGTGAAATAACGCCGGAAAGAGGCAATCACCTGTTTAAACTGTTCACCGTCTGTTCCAATTTCTATGCGGCTGTCGGAGCTGCCATGATGATCCCCTATGCGGTGGAAGGCTTCCGCAAAAAACGGTTCTCCTATCCCAAATGGGTACAGCTTCTGCAGTACAGCGGGGCGATCTGCACGACCCTTACAATGGTATTCGCGGTCTGCCTGATCTACCCGGCAATAGGTCCGCGCATTGCTTTCGGACGCATGAATTTCTGGCTTCATGTCGTATGTCCGATCATGACCCTGATCCTCCTGTTCAGTGTGGAAACGAATCTTCACCTGAGCGTAAATGATTCCCTCCTGTGTCTTTCACCGTTCTATATCTATGCTTTGATCTATATCACCAACGTTGTCCTGGTCGGGGAAGAAAACGGAGGATGGCGTGATATCTACAGGCTTACAGCTTTCCTCCCGCCTGCTATTTCGACACCGCTCATGTTCATGCTGGGACTGGGCATAGCGCTTCTCATCCGCAAGCTCTACAACCGTGTTTCCCTTTACCGTCAGAAACAGATGGAATCTTTGTGGGGAGAGGATCTGACACCGATCGAGATCAAGATCGAAGTATACGGCCTTGGCCGCTATACCGGTGTCCACGATGAGATCTCCAACATCACTGTTCCGTTCGATATCTTCTACGCATTCGCCAAAAAATACGAAGTGACGCCGGAAGAACTGGCACGTGCATACAATAAAGGCGTCATCGACGGACTTGCCGAAAGAGATGAAGTCCTGAAGATGCGCAGAAGACGTTTTGAAAGACTTTTCGGCACACCGGAAAAACTGCGTATGGATATCACGGGAGAATGACATGACAACGATCAGGTACAAGAATGGGCTGCCTCAGTCCTCTTCGGAACCGCAGTCATCCTCGGCATCAGCCGGCTGACTGACAAAATACAGAAACTATGGCTTAAAGTCCTGATCTTTATTCTGAAATTCATACTGATGACAGGACTGGCGCTTCTGCTGATCGCCTATGCCAGCCCCTTCCTGTGGAAGTACAATTATCCCCTTTCCGTGATCTACATTGCCCTTCTCGCGGACTGCATATGCGATATTGTCATGGCAGCCGTTTCCCTGTTCAGGAAAAAGCAGAAATTCTCTTTCAGGGCAGTTGTTTTCTGTATCATTACCCTTCTTGTTTCCGTTTACGGAACCGTCAATTCCCAGATTATACGGAAAGATCACCGGGAATTCAGCTCAGCAAAACTGAAACAGCCGCATACGTTCATCTTTCTTTCAGACCTGCATTACGGCTCTTCCCAGAGAACTGACACGATCGAAAAGGCCCTGGATGAGATCCGGGACCTGCATCCGGAATTCGTAGTCCTGGGCGGGGATATCTGTGATGAGCATACGGAAAAAGATGAAATGGAACTGATCTTCCGGCAGCTCGGTTCACTGGAAACGCCTGTGTATTATATTTACGGGAATCATGACCGCCAGGACAGAGGGCATTATGTCGGCGGAAAAAAATACAGCGAAGAGGAACTCGCGGCTGCCATTGAGAACAGCGGCATCACGATCCTGCAGGACGATGTTGCACAGATCGGCACCGATCTTGTCCTGATCGGGAGGGAAGATTCCAGCAGGCCTGCAAGGGCTGCTGTAAAGAATCTTCCGGAATGGTCCTCCGATGCTTATGTCATCTGCACGGACCACAGTCCATATATGAATGAAGATATTGTCGCAACAGGTGCAGACCTGCAGTTGTCAGGGCACACACATGCGGGACAGTATTTCCCGCTGAAATATGTATATACACTGGCAGGATTAAGTGTTTATGATACCTACAGGATCGGGGATACCGATCTGTATGTCAGCCCCGGCATCGGCGGATGGTACATGCCCTTCCGCAACGAAGCACAGTGCAGCTATACTGTAATCGAACTGAAACCCGAGTAAAAACGTTCCCTGTAAAGAGAACGTTTTTTCATATAGTTATGGTCAGCACATTCATGCCCAGCAGGTTCTGGTACACAATATCATCGGTCATACCATAAACCATGCGGATCCTGATGTTTTTATCCGCATCCTGATCTTCCAGAAGACTGTATCTGGTTTTCGGGTCAAACGGAATACAGTCATCCTTGATGCGCAGAATGATCCTGCCATCCTTGTATACGACCCGGATATCCGCCGTATGATCTTTTTTATCTTTTGTAAAGCCGTGCTCCACGACATTCCCTGCCATTTCCTCCATGCAGAGACCTGCCAGACAGGAACGCTTTTCGTCGATCCCCTTCTCCAGACAGAAATGCTGGATCCTTTCAGCCAGGGTCACCACTTCGTCCGTGGTACGTACGCTGATATCGATCCTGTCTTCCTCCGGTACCCCGAAGCCCTTCGGGATCACCATCAATTCATCCATCGTACGCGGGAAATGTTTTTTACGCATCCAGGCATAGCCAAAGATCAGCAGATCAAGGGTTATGCCGTTTAATACATTTGCCAGGCATATGCCCCGTATGCCAAGCCGCGGTGCCAGCAGGAACGAGAACAGTATGACACATACAGCACCGTCCATCAGTGCCAGGAAGTTGACGAAACCCTGTTTCCCGCTTGCCTGTCCGTAACATGTGAAATGCATGATCACGATACTGAAAGGCATGCACAGAGGCAGTATTCTGAAGCATTGCGCCGTCATGGAGAATACACCGGAAACGGTATCCTTGTAGAACAGGTATGCAAGCGGTCTGGCAAGCAGGATGACGGCAAGATCGATCACCAGCATAAGCGGAATGAAATACATGAACATGACACGCATGATATCCGTCAGGGAACGGCGGTCTTCTTCACCGACATGGACACTGAAGAGCATCCGTGAAACTGCCTGCATGCCGGAAGGGATCGCCCAGAAGAAATTCAGCAGATTATTGGCTGCCGCAAATGCGGATATGCCGGCTGCCCTGTGTATTGTTCCAGCAGGTTATTGACCGCAAGACCGCGGACCGTCATATACATATAGCCGGCTGCTCCGGGAAATCCAACGACGATGACAGGGATCAGTTCCTTCCATGCAATGCCGCGGAAACTGAAGCGGAACATCGCTTTTTTCGTTGTGAAATACTGCGCCTCCGCCAGGAAGAGGACCCAGAGTCCAAGCGAGGTAGCCAGGGCCAGACCGAATTCCTGCAGGTGCAGCACCTGTATGAACAGAAAGCTGAACACGAAATTAGCAATGATACAGGATGCCCGCAATCGTGGCACGCTTTCCTTTGTTTTCCATGGACAAAAACGGTGTCAGCTGCGCTGTCAGCAGCATCGGCACGACACCGATGGCCTGACCGAGCAGATACCGGGTGAAGATAGGAAGTATCACAGGATCTCGGGTAAACAGGCCAGCAAAGCCAAATATACCCGAGAAAACAAAAACACCCGCAAAAAGAAGTCCCACTGCGGCTGAAACAAGCATATCCATGGAAAAGATATGCCGCAGTTTTTCCTGCTCGTTCATACCCAGGTATTTCCCGCAGATCACTGCGCAGCCGCCTGAAAGCATGGCGCCGATCGCCCCCAGCAGCATACTTATCGGACCATAGAGACCTACCGCGGTCATAGCTTCCACACTGATGAAATTACTGGCAAAATAACTCGAAACGATACCGTTTACCGCACCGAGCGCTGCCAGCATGATCTGGATCGGAAGAAGCCGGAACATCAGTTTCCTGATCATCTGAAGACTTTGTTTGTCTGCCATACCTGTATTGTACATTTCTTTATATTTTCCTGTATCCTTTCGGGCAAAGAAAAACGGATATCGCAAAGATGATATCCGTGTATCAGCTATTCTTCGCTTCTTCAAGGAAGGAATCCATGTCGTTATCCGGCACATACCCTGGAATATATCCGTAGAAATTCCCGTCTTTTTTCAGAATGAATGTCGTCGGATAACCTGAAATCCCGTATTTGTACGTAACTTCCAGATTCTTATCATAGAGGATCTTCATGGTATATCCTCTTTCCTTCATGTACGATTCCACATACTCCACATTTCCTTCATCCCCGGAATCCGGCGTGGCGATCAGGAGGACATCCACATCGCTGTCATTTTTGTGGATCTCTTCCAGATGCGGCAGCTCCTCATTGCAGTAGCCGCACCATGTCCCGAAGAAGTTCAGGACGACCGTTCGTCCCTTAAAGTCGGAAAGAGAGTATGATTTTCCGTCCGCGTCCGTGAGCGTGAAATTGTACTTTTCGATATCAGGCGCATTTTCATCAACGGCAGCTTCCTGCGCCGGAACGGAATCGGTATTGCGCAGTGCCGTGATCTCTTTGCCGGCCATGCCCAGCATGTAGGCACCCATTCCGACAATGACGATCCCGGCGATCTTTCCGGTATACATGACGATGTTCCTGTGCCTGTTGATCAGATTCAGGGCTTCCGAAGTAAACAGCCCCAGAACCAGGAATATGCAGATAAACCCGGCCGCATATGCGCCGATATACATCCATCCGGCAGCGGATGTTTCAGCCGAAGCTGCCTGCACGATCGCGTTAGCCAGCATGGGACCGATACACGGCGACCAGGCAAAGCTGAAGAAGAAACCCATCAGCCAGGCTTTCAGGTATGTCATTTTCCCTTCCGCCGCGTTATAGCGCACATGCAGTTTATCAAGTACAGGAATCTGTACGAAGCCGAGACTCACGCATCCGAAGAGCACGAGGATCACACCGCCAATCAGCTGGAACAGCAGTGTGTTGCGGATAAAGAACTGGTGCAGGACACCGGAACCAAGCCCGGCAATCACAAAAACGCTGCATATCCCGAGTATGAACGCGATCGTAAACGACAGTGTTTTTACTCTGGAATATACAACATTGCCCGCAGCGTCTTCTTTCCTTGTATCCCTTGTCAGATAGCTGATATACAGAGGCACAAGCGGAAGTACGCAGGGTGAAAAGAATGACAGCAGTCCCTCAAGAAAGAGACTGCCGATGGATAATCCTGTGTT
>CACZPD010000140.1 GCA_902782955.1 uncultured Erysipelotrichaceae bacterium | reverse complement strand
TAGATCTCTCTCTGTTCATCAGAAAGGACAAACACCTGATCCAGGCCCTGTTCGATGGAAGTGATGCATCGGGGATTCTTGCAGCTGATCACGTTGACGATCTGGCGGGGCAGTTTCAGCTGCCGCTTTTCTACGATGATGCTGTCTTTTATGATATTTACGGTGATGTTGTGATCGATAAATCCCAGAATATCCAGATCAAGCTCATCGATCGGACATTCCACTTTGATGATATCCTTCTTTCCGAGCTTGTTGCTGCGTGCGTTTTTAATGATGGCGACCGTGCAGTCCTTCTGGTCAAGCTTCAGGTCATGATAGATGGTCATTGCTTTCCCGGCTTTGATATGATCGAGAACATAGCCTTCTTTCGGAGCTCCGACGTTCAGCATGGCAGTTTCACCTCCAGCAGTGTAAGAATCAGCGCCATTCTGACATAGACGCCATATTGTGCCTGTCTGAAATAGGCGGCACGCGGATCGTTGTCGACTTCAACCGAGATCTCGTTGACTCTGGGAAGCGGATGAAGGACGAACATGTCCTTTTTCGCAAGTTTCATTTTCTGCTTGTCCAGAATATAGAAATCTTTCATCCGTACATAATCTTCTTCATTAAAGAAACGTTCTTTCTGTACGCGGGTCATGTAAAGAATGTCCAGATCAGGCATGGCATCCTCCAGATGTTCAACCTCCTGATAAGGGATATGGTTTCTGTTCAGGACGTCTTCGCGAATGTAACTGGGAACCCTGAGCTCTTCCGGAGAGATGAGGATGAAGCTTACATCCGGATAACGGATCAGCGCTTCGATCAGGGAATGAACGGTACGCCCGAATTTCAGGTCACCGCACAGACCAATGGTCAGATGATCAAAATGCCCCTTCAGAGAACGGATCGTGAGAAGATCGGTCAGCGTCTGGGTTGGATGCTGATGGCCGCCGTCGCCTGCATTGATGACCGGAATCCGCGACGCCATGGAAGCAACAAGAGCGGCGCCTTCCTTCGGATGACGCATGGCGCAGATGTCTGCATAGCAGGAAACGACCCGGACAGTATCCGCAACACTTTCTCCTTTGGCGGCGGAACTGGAATCAGCCGAAGAAAAACCAAGTACCTTGCCGCCAAGATTCATCATGGCTGCTTCAAAACTCAGACGAGTACGGGTACTTGGTTCGTAAAACAAAGTGGCAAGACGCTTGTCATCACAGATATGAGCATATTTTGCGGGGTTTTTCTCGATATCGGAAGCGAGATCAAGAAGCTTGTCCAGTTCCTCAACAGAAAAATCCAGTGGACTCATCAGGTGTCTCATGAATAACCTCCGTTTTTGTGATTGCCTGGCACCTCAGACACGGATGCCGAACAGATACCAATTTTTTACTGTACCACATCATATACTAACAACGCTCTTTTTTCAAGTATAAATCTCGGTGTCTTGCAAAAATCCGGGATTTGGGGTATGATACCATCGTGTGACACAACATGTTGACAGAAAGGCTGAATCAGATGACTGCTAAAAATACGTATGACGCTTCGAGCATTTCCGTGCTGGAAGGGCTGGAGGCTGTCCGCAAACGACCGGGCATGTATATCGGGAGCACTTCCCGTAAAGGTCTGAACCATCTTATTTTTGAAATAGTGGATAACGCTGTGGATGAACATCTGGCCGGCTTCTGCAGCAGGATCGAGGTCATACTGGAAAAGGACGGTTCCTGCACGGTGACGGACAACGGGAGGGGAATTCCCGTGGATATGCATGAAAAAGGCGTTCCGGCAGAAAGGCTTGTGTTTACGACGCTGCATGCGGGCGGCAAGTTTGACAATTCAGTCTACAAGACGAGCGGCGGACTTCATGGCGTAGGCTCGTCAGTGGTCAACGCGCTTTCGGTGTATCTGGACGTCTGGATCAGCAGGGACGGGCTTGTGCATCATGATCGTTACGAAAGAGGGATCCCGGTTCAGGAACTGGTGAACGGCATGCTTCCCGTAACAGGCCGTACCAGGGTGACGGGAACCAGGGTGAACTTTCTGCCTGATCCCGATATTTTCGAAAAGACCCGTTTTTCAGAGACGGAAGTCAAAAGCCGGCTTCATGAAACCGCTTATCTGAATCCCGAACTGACGATCCGTTTTGAGGATCGCCGTGAAGAAGTTCCAGACATCGAAGAGTACCATGAGCCGGAGGGAATCGTCGGGTATCTGAAGGATCTGAATAAAAAATCACCGGTCCTTCATGAACCGGTCCTCCTTAAAGGCGAGTCGGACAATATCAAGGTCGAAATCGCCTTTCAATATGTAAATGAATTCCGGGAAAATGTTCTCGGGTTCTGCAATAATATCTACAACGCGGAAGGCGGCACCCACCTGACCGGGTTTAAGACGACCTTCACCGCGGTTATGAATAATTATGCCAGAGCGATCGGAGTTTTGAAAGAGAAGGATCCTAATTTCACCGGATCGGATATCCGAAACGGGATGACGGCGGTGATCTCCATCAAGCATCCGGAACCTCGTTTCGAAGGACAGACCAAGACAAAGCTTGACAATCAGGATGCCGCCAAGGCTGCAGGAAAAGTGGCCGGGGAACAGATGGTCCTGTTTTTTGACAGGAATCTGGAAACTCTCAAAAAAGTCCTTTCCTGTGCCGAGAAGGCTGCAAAGATCCGAAAGACGGAAGAAAAGGCAAAGACCAATCTTCTTTCAAAACCGAAATACTCCTTCGACTCAAACGGAAAACTGGCAAACTGTGAGAAAAAGGATCCTGCACTATGTGAGATCTTTATCGTGGAGGGGGATTCTGCAGGCGGCTCCGCCAAGACCGCACGGGACAGGAACTATCAGGCGATCCTGCCGATCCGGGGAAAGATCCTGAATGTGGAAAAAGCCGGTATCGACAAGGTCCTTGCGAACGCCGAGATCAAGACGATGATCAATGCATTCGGCTGCGGCTTCTCGGAGGGTTACGGGAATGATTTCGATATTACGAAGCTTCGGTACGACAAGATCGTGATCATGGCGGATGCGGATGTGGACGGAGCTCATATTTCCACGCTTCTCCTGACTCTGTTTTACCGGTTTATGCCGGATCTGATCTACGAAGGACATGTTTATATCGCAATGCCTCCTCTTTATAAAGTAATGCCGAAAAAGGGAGCTGAGGAGTATCTCTATGACGATAAGGCTCTGGAAAAATACCGGGCAAGACATAAGGCGGGGAGCTTTACCCTGCAGCGTTATAAAGGACTTGGAGAGATGGATGCCGAACAGCTCTGGGAGACAACACTGAATCCTGCGACCCGCAGGATGCGCAGGGTCGAGATCGAGGATGCCCGTCTTGCGTCGAGTGTGACAGAGATCCTGATGGGCAGCGACGTTCCTCCGCGAAAGGACTTTATCTACCGGCACGCAAGGGACGCAGAGCTGGATATCTGACAGAATAAGGGGTATGGGAGAGCCTGATGGAGACGAAGCAGGAAAATGTGATACTGACCGACTATGCCGAGATCATGCAGAAATCTTATATAGATTATGCGATGAGCGTGATCATTGCCAGAGCCCTTCCGGATGTGCGGGACGGCCTGAAGCCGGTACAGAGAAGAACACTTTATGACATGTATGAACTGGGGATCCGATATGACCGGCCTTACAGAAAATGTGCCAGGATCGTCGGGGACACCATGGGTAAATACCATCCGCATGGAGACAGCTCGATCTATGAAGCCCTGGTCGTGATGGCACAGGATTTCAAGAAAGGGAAACCTCTGGTGGACGGGCATGGAAACTTCGGTTCCGTGGAAGGCGACGGTGCCGCGGCCATGCGTTATACCGAAGCCCGCCTTCAGAAGCTGACACAGGAAGTCTTCCTTGAAGATTTGGATAAAAATGTCGTCGATTTCGTACCGAATTTTGACGAGACGGAAAAGGAACCGGTCGTACTTCCTGTACGGATCCCGAATCGTCTGATCAACGGAGCAGACGGGATCGCGGTAGGAATGGCAACCAGCATCCCGCCGCATAACCTTGGGGAAGTGGTGGATGCCGTCAAAGCCTATCTTAGGGACAACACCATCAGTGTGAGGGGACTTCTCCGGTACCTGAAAGGACCGGATTTTCCGACAGGCGGCATCGTTGTCAACAAAGATGACCTGCTTGATATTTATGAGACGGGTACCGGCAAGATCCGTCTGAGAGGCAGGGTGGAAGTTGAAAAGCTGAAGGGCGGCAGAAAGCAGCTTGTGATCACGGAGATCCCCTACACCATGCTGGGAGCGAATATCGGAAAATTCCTGAACGACGTTGCCGCTCTTGTGGAGAACCGGGTGACCACGGAT
>CACZPD010000139.1 GCA_902782955.1 uncultured Erysipelotrichaceae bacterium | reverse complement strand
TTCTTCGATCTGTCTCTGCTTTTCTTCTGCTTTTCTCTGGTTCTCCCTCAGCATCTCCTCGACTTCCGCCCGCGCCGCCTTTGCCCTCGCCGGCATGACAGCCAGCGAATAGCCGCCGTACGCGCACAGTACAAGCATGCATGCGGAGAAGATCAGATGGACCCATACTCTCACTGTTTTCATAGTCTACTGTGTTCCGTCCTTTTTGGTTAACCCGTTCATCGCTTCCGCGATCACTTCCGCGAATACCCGGCTGCCTTCGTCATTGAGATGAATGCGGTCAGGCATGAAGTATTCCGGATGTTCTTTATACATATTTTCCCAGTGGATCACGGTTACATTTTCATGCTTTCCGATGATCGAGTCAATATTCGCGTTTGTCGGATTGCCTTTTTTGCCGGGCAGCTTCACCAGTATGATCCGGCATTCAGCCAGTTCGTCCAGTATGCCGTCCAGCGTTTCCGCCTTCCATGTATGATCCCCATACCCGAGTGCCAGGAATACTTTGGAAGGAAGCGTATCGGTCTCCTTCATTTCCCGGATCAGGCTGCGGACCTTTTCGGCGTTCTGCTCCTCTCCTGCGGAAATATAGCAGTTCTCCAGCATAGGCTGCAGATACTCAGCCGCCGTAAGCAGGAAACCGTCGCCGATACCCAGCATCTGCTTCTCCCTCTCTTCCAGGATCCGCTTTTCGAACAGTTCCTTCTGGATGCATTCCTTCACAAAACCGGCATATGCTTCACGGCCTTCCGGTGTCAGATGGATGCCGTCCGAATAGAAGTATTCATCATGTCCTTTTGAGAATTTCTGCCAGTCCACGATGATGACGTTGTCAAACTCCTCACCGAGGGAGCGGATGGTATCGCTGTTGTCAAACTGCCAGTTGTTCGTCGTCGTCAGCCAGAAGATATCCCTGTCCCCGCACAGACGCACGACTTCCTCGCAGACATCCTTCGGCAGGACGCAGTTCGTACCGATGCCGATCACGACCGGATTGCCCAGTGTGCCGTCCTTGGCACGTTCTTCAACGATATCATGCAGAGGTCCGTAGGAACGGCTGACCTTCGCGTCAAAATCACCGTTCGGGAATGTTTCATTCAGCTGCGGCACGGCTCCCAGCATAACGGAATCACCGATGCCTGTCACCGGCAGACTGCCCGGATCGGAGGCGTCGGGATCTTTCAGCATTTCCGCTTCCTTCCGCCGCTTTTCCATATACTCTTCCTGCCTGTCTTCCAGCATCTTCTCATTTTCCGCCAGCTGTTCCTGCAGCTGCGCCATTTCCTTCGTATGATCTTCCGCCCTGATGATGTCATATCCGCCCATCATGCACAGGAAAAACAACGGCAGGCATAACGATACCTGTACAAGGCTGCGCACAACCGTCCTGTTTTCCTTCCGGATCCAGAGATCCGAAACAAAATGCAGGAGCCAGGATATGATGATCACCGCCGGCACATACCACCAGCGGATACCGCCTGATGCCGCCAGCATGAAGAACAGGATCGGATAATGCATCAGATACACTTCATAGCTGATCGAAGCGGCAGGTTTTGTATAACGGTTCCGCAAAGAACGGAATACAGGATAAAACGGGTTGGTCACAAGCTGGATCAGAAGCAGCGTCAGAAGCGATGTCACCAGGAATCCGTAAGGATACAGGCCGGATGACGGCCCGACATTCGTAAACAGCCACAATAACGCAAGAATACCGGCTCCCAGCGCGCTTTCACTGACCCATTTCTTCCGCAGGATCTTCAGCACAGGCCGGCCGCCGCGGATATTCAGGAACGCAAGCGCCATGCCCAGGAATACCGAGAAGACCCTGGCATCCGTGCCGTAATACACGCGCATATCCGGCGCCCCGCTGCGGATCAGGAGCGGTATCACAAACGACAGTCCTGCCGTAAGCAGGATAAAGGAAAGCCAGGCAGTCATAAAACTGTATTTTTCCTGTACTTTCCGGTACAGCTTATAAATAAACGGCAGGATCAGCTCAAGCTGTATGAGCAGGGAGATATACCACATATGCGTAAACGGCGATTCCGTAACACGGGCAAAATAG
>CACZPD010000138.1 GCA_902782955.1 uncultured Erysipelotrichaceae bacterium | reverse complement strand
TTATATCCTTTTATGACTGTATTATAGCAAAGATTCAGTAAAAGTTATCAAAATCAATCAAAAATGATCATTTTATGATTGACTATGACCGTTTTTGACGGTATTATGGAATCAGGAAGTCAAATATGTTCGTTTTCGGTCATTTTCGATCAAACGAGCAGGAAAGGAGGAACTGTGATTTACACGATTACTTTCAATCCTTCACTTGATTACATCGCGAGCTGCGAAGACTTCAGACTGGGAGAAACCAACCGGGTATCCAAAGAGATCATCTTTCCGGGCGGTAAAGGAATCAACGTCTCCATCGTCCTGTCCAACTTCGGACTGGACACAACAGCTCTGGGTTTCCTGGCCGGATTTACAGGTGAAGAGATCAAACGACTGGTCGTTGAAAAAGGGATCCGGAATGAAATGATTCCGATTTCCAATGGTTTTTCAAGGATCAACGTCAAGCTCAGGTCGAAGGAAGAAAGTGAACTCAACGGAATGGGACCTGTGATCGATGATGAGGCAATCGCAAAACTGTATGCCAAGCTCGATCAGCTCACCAGCGATGACATCCTGTGCCTGGCCGGAAGTATTCCGTCCAGCATGCCTTCCACAATGTATTCAGACATCATGAAACATCTTCAGGGAAGAGGGATCCGGATCGTTGTCGATGCGACAAAAGATCTGCTCATGAACGTACTTGAATACAGACCGTTCCTGATCAAACCGAACAACCACGAGATCGGTGAGCTGTTCGGTGTCAAACTCAGCCGGCGTGACGAAGTCATTCCGTACGCAAAGAAACTGCAGGAAAAAGGCGCAGTGAACGTGCTCGTATCCATGGCCGGCGAAGGCGCGGTACTGGTTGACGAGAACGGAGAAGTCTATCAAAGTGAAGCACCGAAGGGAACAGTCGTCAATTCCGTCGGCGCAGGGGATTCGATGGTAGCCGGATTCATTTACGGATACCTGAAACACGGTAATTACAGTGAAGCATTCCGGTACGGCCTCGCAACAGGAAGCGCAAGCGCGTTCCAGGAAGAACTGGCCGGATTAAAGGATGTCGAAGAACTGTATGCAAAAACATGGGGAGAAGAATAATGAAAATTACTGACATTTTAGCAAAAGAGAGTATTGCCCTCGGACAGAAAGCCGCAGATAAGCAGAGTGTCCTCGAAGCAATGGTCGACCTGATGGCAGCCAGCGGCAAGATCTCCGACAAAAAACTCTATCTCGAAGCAGTAGAAGCAAGAGAAGAAGAAGGAACAACAGGCGTAGGCGGCGGCATCGCTATCCCGCACGGCAGATGCTCAGGCGTCAGAGAAGCAGGCCTGGCAGCGATGACGATTGACGGCGGTGTTGAATTTGAAGCACTCGACGGCAAGCCGGTAGATATCCTGTTCCTGATCGCGGCACCGGAAAGCTCCGGCAACGTACATCTGCAGATCCTTTCCAAACTCGCAATGATGCTGATGGATGAAAAATTCGTCGCTGACCTCAAAAAAGCAAAGAACGCAGACGAATTCCTGCAGATCATCGACAAGGCTGAAGAAGCCAAGGATGTCGCTGATGCCCAGAAGAGCGCTGCTCCGCCGGTAACGGAAGTATTATCCGGCGAACACCTGATCCTTGCTGTTACAGCATGCCCGACAGGTATCGCTCATACATACATGGCCGCTGAAGCGATCGAAAAAGCAGCCAAAGCTAAAGGCTATCAGGTCAAAGTCGAAACCAGAGGTTCCGGCGGCGCAAAGAATGTCCTGACAGACGAAGAAATCGAAAAGGCTGACGGCATCATCGTCGCAGCAGACACCAACGTACCGATGGACCGCTTCGACGGCAAGAGAGTTGTCGAATGCCAGGTTTCCAAAGGCATCAACAAACCCAACGAATTACTCGAAGAAATCATCAGCGGCAGCGCAAGCATTTATAAAGCCACAAATGCCGTCAAAGAAAAGAAACAGGACAGCAGCGGTCATCAGATCTACAAGCACCTGATGAGCGGTGTCTCCCACATGCTGCCGTTCGTCGTAGGCGGCGGTATCCTGATCGCGCTGGCATTCCTGATCGACGGTCTGTCCTTTGACATCAACTCCCTGACTGCAGAACAGCGTGCGAACTTCGGTTCCCTGACACCTCTTGCCAGCCTGCTCAAAGGACAGATCGGCGGCGTTGCATTCGGATTCATGCTCCCGATCCTGGCCGGATTCATTTCCATGTCGATCGCTGACCGCCCAGGTCTTGCTGTAGGTTTCGTCGGCGGTGCTATCGCTGCCAGCGGCAAGTCCGGATTCCTCGGTGCTCTCGCTGCAGGTTTCCTGGCCGGTTACCTCGTGAACTTCCTCAAGACAGCGGCAGACAAAATCGTTCCTCCGTCACTCGATGGTATCAAACCAGTCCTGATCTATCCTCTGTTCGGTATGCTGATCATAGGACTGATCATGATCTTCGCAATTGAACCTGTCGTCGGTGCCCTGAACACATGGCTCAATAACGCATTAGGTTCCTTAAGCGGTGCGAACTCCATCCTCCTGGGTATCATCGTTGCCGGTATGATGGCTATCGATATGGGCGGCCCGTTCAACAAAGCTTCATACGTATTCGGTGTTGCTTCCATCGCAGCAGGTAACTACAACATCATGGCTGCTGTCATGATCGGCGGTATGGTTCCTCCGTGCGCGATCGCCCTGGCTACGATCCTGTTCAAGAACAAGTTCACGGAATCCGAGAGAAAATCCGGTCCGACAAACTTCATCATGGGTCTCTCGTTCATTACAGAAGGCGCGATCCCGTTCGCAGCTGCTGACCCGCTCCATGTACTGCCTTCCTGCATCGCAGGTTCCGCACTTGCCGGTGCATTATCCATGGCATTCAACTGCACACTCATGGCTCCTCACGGCGGCATCTTCGTCTTCCCGGTAGTAGGAAACACGATCATGTACGTTGTTGCCCTGATCGCAGGTACAGTATTAGGCGCAGTATTACTCGGTGTCCTGAAAAAGGATGTAGAAGAATAATAACCGCAAAACAACATACTGACATGCAAAGATCCCGCATCTGCGGGATCTTTACTGTAAAAAGAAGACGGAATTATCCGCCTTCTTTTTTATATCTGGTTTTGAGTTGGATCAGAATGTTCCCTGTGCCAGCATTGCCTCTGCGACTTTTTCAAATCCGGCAATATTTGCACCGGCTACGAGATCATAACCGAATCCGTATTTTTCAGCTGCTGCTGCGGAGTTGTCATGAATGCTCTTCATGATATCATGCAGCTTGGCATCGACTTCTTCCCTGGACCAGCCGTAACGCATGGAGTTCTGGGACATTTCGAGAGCGCTGACCGCAACGCCGCCCGCATTGGCTGCCTTTGCCGGACCGACGATCACGCCGTTGTCCTGCAGATACTTGACTGCTTCGTTTGTGGCAGGCATGTTTGCGCCTTCGAAGTAGTACTTCGCGCCGGAAGCCACGATCTTTTCAGCTTCTTCCATACCGACTTCATTCTGTGTAGCACACGGAATATAAACGTCTGCCTTGATGCCCCACGGCTTCTGACCTTCAAAGAATTCGCATCCGAACTTCTCTGCGTACATCTTGACGTTTGCGTGTTTGGAAGAACGCATTTCAAGCAGGTAGTTCAGTTTTTCATCTGTTACGATTCCATCCGGATCATATACGAATCCGTTATGACCGGAGATCGTTACTGCCTTTCCGCCGAGGTCGCGGATCTTCTTCGCAGCACCCCAGGCAACATTTCCGTATCCGGAAAGGACGAATGTCTTTCCTGCAAAGGAATCATTTTCATGTTTGAGGACCTGTTCCGCATAGTACAGGACGCCGAAGCCTGTAGCTTCCGGACGGATCAGGGAACCGCCGAATGTCAGGCCTTTGCCTGTCAGGACGCCGTTGTCAAACGCGTTGCGGATCCTTCTGTACTGACCGAACATATAGCCGATCTCTCTGCCGCCTACACCGATGTCACCGGCAGGAACGTCTGTATTCGGGCCGATATGGCGCTGCAGTTCTGTCATAAATGCCTGGCAGAAACGCATGATCTCAGCATCGGATTTTCCGTGAGGATCAAAATCGGAGCCGCCTTTTCCGCCGCCGATCGGCAGTGTTGTCAGGCTGTTCTTGAAGATCTGTTCAAATCCCAGGAACTTCAGGATGGAAAGGTTGACTGACGGATGGAAACGAAGACCTCCCTTGTACGGGCCGATCGCTCCGTTGAATTCAATACGGTAGCCTTTGTTTACATGTGTCTTGCCGGCATCGTCTGTCCATGTAACACGGAACAGGATGGTTCTTTCCGGTTCTACCAGTCTTTCCAGCAGTGCATTTGCCTCATATTCCGGGTGCGCATCCACTACCGGTGCGAGTGTTGTCAATACTTCTGTCACGGTCTGAAGGAATTCCGGCTGATTCGGATTCTTCTCTGCAGTTTCTTTGATTACTCTTTCAACATAAGCATTCATGACTCTATCTCCTTAATTTACCAAGTTATTGTAGTACAGATGAAACAAAATGAAAATATTTTTTATTATGTAAATATTTTCATTTTAAGGCAGAAGAAAAGCAGTTCCTGATGAACTGCCTTCAGCCGATAATTTCTATATCATGCGGATAGTGGTTCAGTACCTCATATCCGTCTTCCGTGATCAGTACCAGATCCTCGATCCGGCATCCGAGAATATCCGGATGATAGATGCCCGGTTCTATGGAATGGATATTGCCCGCTTCTGTTTTTCTTGTGTTCGCCGCAGACACATCCCCGTACTCATGATCCTCAAGACCGATGAAATGACCGAGACGGTGCGTAAAGTACGGTCCGTACCCGCCGTCTGTAATGATATCCCTTGCCTTCCGGTCCACATCACAGAGCGGGACACCCGGCTTCAGCATCTTTTCAGCTTCTTCGTTTGCCTTCCTGACAAGGTTGTATACCATCTTGACCTTTTCATCCGGTTCTTTCTTATAGAAGAATGTGCGCGTCATATCGGAACAGTATCCATGATACCTGCATCCGACATCAAACAGCACCGCATCCCCTTCCTTTACGACCGTATCATCCGGCATATGATGCGGATCTGCCGCATTTCTGCCGAAAGCGACGATCGGTTCAAAGGAGAATCCTTCCGCCCCGAGGCTGAGATAGATATCCATGATCTTCGAAGCTGCTTCTTTTTCCGTAACACCGTCATGGATCAGGCCTTTGAACTGTTCCATTGCCCTGTCATTGATCTCTGATGACTTCCTCATCAGGACGATCTCTTCCGCATCCTTGACTGCCCGTGTCAGATCCACCGCTTCCGAACCAAGTTCAAATGATGAAGCGACCTTTTTTTCCATCATCGGGATCAGGAAACGCGCCGGCATGATCTTATCCACACCGAGTGCTTTCGCATGATCCGTATAGCTGCCGAGCAGGGATATCACATCATCCCCGTCCGCGTAATAAACGATTTCAATTTCCGGATCTTCTGCCGCATGGAAAAGCGTATTCAGAAACAATACCGGTTCTGCGTTTTTCCGGATCAGGAGACCCAGAAACCGCTCGCCGGGATAAAACCACTGTTCCAGGATGTAATACAGGGCACACGGATCACTGACCAGCAGCTGATCCTGTTCCGCTTTATCCAGGATCCTCCTGACTCTTTCCTTCTTCAGCATATTCCTGCCTCTGATATCAGAATACGAAGTTTCCGTTCCGGAAGACCGGCACGACCGTGCCGTCTTTCTGGATGCCGTCGATGGACATGTCCGCTGTACCGAACATGAAGTCTTCGTGTTCCATGGACTGGTTGGAGCCATGTTCCGCAAGTTCTTCCGGGCTCATTTCCGTTCCGCCTTTCAGATTCTCCGGATATGCCCTGCCAAGTGCCAGATGGCAGGCGGCGTTTTCATCATAAAGCGTATTGAAGAACAGTACGCCGGACTGTGAGATCGGTGAATCATACGGTACGAGCGCAACTTCGCCGAGATAGGAAGAACCTTCATCAAATTCCAGCAGTTTCTGAAGCGCTTCCTTTTCCTTCTTCGCGTCAAAGTCAACGACTTTCCCGTTTTCAAACTTAAACCAGAAATCCTCGATCACCTTGCCCATATAGTTCAGCGGCTTGGACGCGTAGACGATACCATTAACTCCTGTTTTCAGAGGCATGCAGAAGACTTCCTCCGTCGGCATATTCGGGATAAAGAATGCACCTTTCGGAGTCGTGCAGCCGCCGCCGACCCATACATGATCTTTGACAAGCTCGACAGTTACGTCAGTACCGAGGCCGCTTGTGAAATGCAGACGGTCAAACTGATATTCCGTCATCTGTTCCGCGTGACGGATCAATTCCTGATTATGCTCTTCCCATTCCTGCACGGGATCGTTGTCTTCCCGCACCCTCGTAACATCAAAGATCGCTTTTCCGAGCTTGTCATACGCTTTTTCCGGATCCAGTTCCGGGAATACGACTTCTGCCCATTCCTGTGAAGGAACACCGAGAATGCACCACTGTCCGATATTGTTCATCCG
>CACZPD010000137.1 GCA_902782955.1 uncultured Erysipelotrichaceae bacterium | reverse complement strand
GATTTCACGCTGCAGTGCTACGACGGCTCTGAGTTCCACCTGGCGGATACACGCGGAAAGATCACCTTTATCAACCTGTGGGCTACTTACTGTACACCCTGCATCCATGAGCTGCGTTACTTCAGCGAACTGTACAAGGCTCACGAGGGTGACATTGCCATGATCGCCGTTCATTCCCGCCTGGTGACGATGGATCCGGTCGAATTCCTGGCTGATAAAGATTTTGCAATGCCATTTGCTACGGATACCGACGATACTGTGAAGAACATCGTCGGAGGTACGGGTACGCTTCCGCAGACCATTGTGCTGAACCGGAAGGGCGAGGTGATCTACAATCAGATGGGATCCATAACCCCGGATGTGCTTTCGGCGTTGTACGACGAGGTGGATATTTGACCGGAAGGCCGTATATCATTATAGTGAAAAGTAAAGCCAGTATAAATGAGCTGGTTAAAGAGATGAAGAGCAGAACAAGATGACAGGAAAAGGAGGAAATAAGCTTTGATTTGCGTGCAGAACTTCACCAAAAGATATGGTGACCGTGAGGTGGTGAAGAATATCTCATTTACTGCAAAGGATGGAGCCATTACTGGTTTTATCGGACATAATGGTGCGGGAAAATCCACCACGATCAAAGCGATCACCGGTGTGATCAGGCCGACGGAAGGAACGATCACGATCAACGGGATCGATAATGTAAAAGATGCTCAGAAAGCCAAATATCAATTTGGCTACGTATCCGACAGCCCCGATCATTTTTTGAGACTCAGCGCAGTCGAATATCTGAATTTCATGGCAGATGTTTATGACACTCCCGCGGAAGTCAGAGCCGGATTTATTGAGGAGTACGGGAAACGGTTCGGGATCTTCGATGCCCTCAATAACCGGATCCTTTCTTTTTCACACGGAATGAGGCAGAAAGTCATGATCATGGGGGCGCTGATCCATGACCCTTCGGTCTGGATCCTTGACGAACCGCTGACCGGACTTGACCCGCAGTCGGCATTCGAACTGAAGAAGATGATGCGCGAGCACGCCGAAAAAGGCAAATCGGTATTCTTTTCCACCCATGTGCTTGAGGTTGCGGAAAAACTGTGCGACGAAATCTGCATCATCAAAAACGGAGAACTGTTATATACCGGTACACTGGACGACCTGAAAGCGACACATAAGTCTCAGGCGTCTCTGGAAAACATTTTCCTTGAACTAACAGACACAAAAGAGTAAAAGGAGGAAAGGATATGGGTCTTGAAGCAGGAAATTACAGCTATATTTTTTTAATTGCAATGGGAATCTATTGTATTTTCAGAGGCGTCATGCTTCTGATCACCGGAAAACTGCAGCCAAGAGAAGAAGCAGGCCTCCGCGGATTTTCGGAAAACGGGATCAGAAAATACAAGATCCTTTCGGCCGTCATGAATATCGTCGGCGGCGTGCTGGTGATTCTGATAACCGTTGTAAAACTATTGAACCTGGTTGACCGGGGAGTTTTCGTAATCGCTGCTCTGGCGATCATCGTTGTCATGCTGGTCGTTTACTTTTTGATCCGGAATTCCTGCAAAAATGCGAAGTAAGGAAAAATGAACGATAAAAAAACAAATGGAAGCTTCTCAAAAGTCCGGAAGCTTATTACAATTCTTCAAAAAAGCAATGGAAAAGGAGCTGTCGGCGGAAGCGACGCGCTGATATCGCCAAAAGCGGCGAAGATCCTGCTGTACTGCGGCCTGTTTGTCCTTACCTGTGCGTTGCTTGCTGGCATGTGTTATATTCAGCCGTTTGCTGCCCGGTTTTTTTCTCTCAGAGGCGTGACGCAGGCACTGATGATGATGCTCCTGATCCTGAGTTTTGTACTTGCGGTTAAGGATGCTGTGACGGTACTGTATACGTCTGACGACATTGAGCTGCTTTTACCGATGCCTTTTTCCGCAGGCCAGATCGTAATGGCAAAGCTTGCCGTCGTTTCGGTTTTTCCGATTGGTTTATGTGTGGTCCTTCTGAATGCAGTCTGCCTGGGATTCGGGATCCGCGAAGGCGCCGGAATGTCGTTTATTATCGGAACCGTGCTTTCCAGTATCCTGATCCCTGTCACCGGGATCGCCGCGGGGACGCTGCTGATCGTGATCATTTTCCGGATATTCGGATTTATCCGCAACCGCGACATTACCGTGGCGCTTGGCGGAATTTTTACATTTGGATTTACCATCGCCTATATGTATTTCAGCAGCAAGTTCCGGGGCGAAGGATCCGGCGAGGCGGTCGCAGCGGCTTTCAACGCAGTCTCTTCCGTTTCGATGGCATTTCCAAATATTTACTTCATGAACAGGTTCATGTTTGAGGGAAGTATTCCCGGGCTGCTGATCAGCCTGGCTGTTACGGCTGTCATGATCGCACTTGCACTGGCCGCCGTCAGAGCCTTCTATCTTAATTCTGCTCTTTCCATGCAGAATACCAGCACCAAAAAGAAGGCTTTGTCGGAAGCTTCTCTTCATAAAGGAAAGAAGAACGACGTCCTCAAGGCGCTGACCGGTTATGAAGCAAAGAGCACCCGGAGAAATCCCGCCTATATGATCTATGGATTTGTCATGAGTTTCGTATGGCCGGTGCTGTTTGCGCTGCCGGTCATTATGGGAGACAGAAAAATAATAAACGGAATCGTATTCCCAGTTGGCACCGTACCCGCTCTGCTTGCTTTTATGGCCCTGGGTATCACTGCATCATGCTTTTCCTGCGGGTTCAATATTCTTCCCGGCAGTGCGTTTTCACGTGAAGGAAGTAGCTTCAGCATGATCCAGGCTCTTCCGGTTGACTTTAAGGACTATTACAGGAGCAAACGAAACTTTTCCATGTTAGTCTGTTCTCTCGGCAGTGTGCTTTATGTGGTCATTCTCGGCATCGTCAGTGTCGCGGCAGGTTTCATTTCCATCGGAAACAGCTGGACGATCCTGGCAGGAGCATGTGCCTGTTTCTTCTTTAACCTGACGCTGATCAATCTCATGCTGCTGAAGAACTCCGCAAAACCGCGCTTTAACTGGGACAGTGAGACGGAGTTTGCCAGAAAGCTCGGCCTGATAAACGTGATCGCCATCGTATTCGGCATGATTATGCTGGTGGTTCTTATCATCGCTTTAGTCTTATTGCCGATGCTGGATGGTCTCAGGACAGAGAGGACCATTCTGATCGTGTGTGCATTCGTTGAACTGATTCTTATCATCCTGGCATTTGTGGTCGATCATTTCGCAGTCAGGACAGCTTCAAAGAATCTTATGAAACAGGAATTATAACGCCTGGAGACAGCGAAAGTGCTGATCCGGACAGAAGAGGGCAGCTGAATGCAGCTGCCTTTTTCAGTTGGGCGGAGATTGTCCCCGAGTTGTTCAAATGTAAAACACGCATGGAAATTATTGTTGAAAAAGCAAAACCAGTATGGTAGAATTGTTTACACGGGTTGTGCATATGCACACAGAACTGATGCGTTTGCAAGCGTTGTGGATGTAGAGAAACGAAGAAACAGCACAGCAACAAGAGGGAGGAAAACGAATGAACAAGAAAATTGTTGCGGCATTGATCACCGGCGCAATGGCCCTTTCTTCTTTTGGAGCCATGAACGTGATGGCAGATGATCTG
>CACZPD010000136.1 GCA_902782955.1 uncultured Erysipelotrichaceae bacterium | reverse complement strand
TTATTCTCTTTCGCTCCGCGAATGATGATCTTGTTCTGTTCCATATTGATTTATCCTTCTGCTTCCAAAGCAGAGATTATTCTATGCGTCTTTTTTGATTTCCGCAATCAGATCGCTCAGCATGCCCCAGGCTTCCCGCGGGGAAAGGTCATCCGCGTCCACGGACATCAGTTTTTCCCGCACTGCCTGTGCCTGTTTGTCTTCCTTTTTCATTTCCACCAGCTGGTAGCTCTGCTGGACAACGCGCTTCTTGCTTTCGAGTTCCTTCTGCAGGTCCTTTGCCCTCTCCAGCACGGAATCCGGCAGACCGGCAAGCCTTGCGACATTGATGCCGTAGGAATGCCCGGCCGGACCATCCTTGACCTTGTACAGGAATATGACCTTCTCGTTGTCTTCCTTTACCACCACATGCACGTTGCGGATCACCGGCACGCTGTCCGAGATCGTCGTCAGTTCATGATAGTGTGTGGAGAACATGGTCTTGGCATGGATGCAGGCAGCGATGTATTCCACCATGGCCTGTGCCAGCGCCATGCCGTCATAGGTCGATGTGCCTCTGCCGATCTCATCAAACAGGATCAGGGAGCGGGAAGTCGCTTCCTGCAGGGCACGGTTGGCTTCATTCATTTCCACCATGAATGTGGACTGTCCGGACAGGATGTCATCACTGGCGCCGATCCGGGTAAAGATCTTGTCAAATACCGGCATGCGGCATTTCCGCGCCGGCACGAAACAGCCGATCTGCGCCATGATCACGATCAGCGCGGCCTGGCGCATATAGGTGGACTTGCCGCCCATGTTCGGACCGGTGATCAGGAGGATCTGCTTATCCTTATTCATATATATGTCATTGGCGACATATTTGGGATCTTTCATCATGACATCCAGGATCGGATGTTTCCCGGCCTTGATCTCCAGTTCGTCTTCCGTAAACTCCGGACGCACATAGCCGTTCTTCGCAGATACTTCCGCCAGCGCCGCATAGCAGTCGATCTCGGCCAGGATGCGGCTCAGCTTCTGCAGTTTCGGCAGGCATGTGCGGATCTCATCCAGCAATTCCGCGAACAGCTGCTTTTCGATCCTGACAGCGTTCTCTTCCGCATGCAGGATCGCGTCTTCCTTTTCCTTCAGTTCGGCTGAGATAAAACGCTCATTGTTGGTCAGTGTCTGACGGCGCACATAGCCCCATTCATCTTTGATCTCACGGGCAGCTGCCTTGGAGATCTCAATATAATATCCGAATACCTTGTTGTATCCGATCTTCAGTGTTTTGATGCCGGTCTTTTCCCTTTCCCGGGCTTCCATTTCCGCGATAAACGTCCGGCCGGAACGCTGGATCTTTCTCGCTTCATCCAGTCCGGCATGATAGCCTTCCTTAAAGACGCCGCCGTCCGCGATCTGCACCGGGGCGTCTTCCTTCACCGCCTTGTCCAGTACCTCAAACAGCCCGGTCAAAGGATCGGTATCCGCATATTCCGCAAACGGTTCCGCATGGATCATATCCAGGATGCCCGGCACTTCCTTCAGGGTCTTGGCCAGCCGCACGCAGTCCTGCGGGTTGGCCGTATTCATGGCACAGCGCGCGATCAGCCTCTGCAGGTCATAGATATTCCCCAGGGAACGGCGCAGTTTTTCCCTGACCATGAAATGCTTCATCAGCCATTCCGTACGGGCATACCGGCGCAGGATCGCCTCCTGTTTCAGCAGCGGCTTTTCGATCCACTTCTTCAGCTCCCGGGAACCCATGGCACTCCGGCACTGGTCCAGGAATGTCCACAATGTATCGGTCTTGGTATTGCTGTGAAGCGGCGTGATCAGTTCCAGATTCTCCATGGTGGAGTAATCCATATACATATAATCTTCTTCTGTTTCTATACGGACTGCCTGCAGATGCGAAAGCACATGCTTCTGCGTCGCTTCCAGATAGTTCAGCATACGTCCGTATGCCGAAAGCCATGTCTCTTTTTCCACACCGGAAATAAGAGGCAGATATTCTTCCTTGATACGCTCCTCATCGCAGTAGGAGATCACGACCTGGAACTCCCTCAGCATACGCACGATCTTTTCCCGGAAGCCTTTCTTTACAACGACTTCCCGGATATTGTCCTTGAGGATCGTCTGTACCAGCAGCTGGTCCCTGTGCGG
>CACZPD010000135.1 GCA_902782955.1 uncultured Erysipelotrichaceae bacterium | reverse complement strand
GCATACGTTCGCTTCCCAGCAGCCGGATCTGAACTGGGCGGAACCGGAAGTCAGACAGGCATTGTACAAAGCTGCGAATTTCTGGATCGATAAAGGCGCCGGCGGATTCCGGGTGGACGCGATCACCTATATCCGCAAACCGGATGTGCTGGCAGACGGGACGCCGGACGGGGAAGACGGTATGGTGTCCGTGCACGACATGACGGCCAATACACCCGGTATCCTTGATTATCTGCATGAATTCAAGCGGGAAGTGTCGGAAGGACATGATATCTTTACCGTTGCAGAAGCCAACGGCGTCAGCGCGGATGAGCTGAAATACTGGGTCGGAAAAGACGGCGCTTTTGACATGCTGTTTGAATTCAGCCATGTCAATCTGGAATTCAAGGGAATCGAGACCTGGTGCAGGCCGGATCCATGGACATTGAAGGATCTGAAACGGGCACTGCGCAATTCCCAGGCAGCCACGAAGGATAACGGATGGTATCCGATCTTCTTCGAGAATCATGACAAACCAAGATGTGTGGAACACTTCTTCCCGGAAGGTTATGATCATGTGAAAGCCGCGAAGGTCATGGGCATGGTGCTGTATACCCTGCGGGGAACACCGTTCCTCTATCAGGGACAGGAGCTCGGAATGGAAAATGTCAGGTGGCCTTCCATCGACTGCTACAACGATATTTCTTCCTACGGGCAGTATGAATTTGCGCTGAGTGAAGGACAGACGGAAGCACAGGCGCTGGCTGCCGTATACCGTTTCTCCCGGGACAGCGCGCGTACGCCGATGCAGTGGGATGATACCGAAAATGCCGGATTTACGAAGGGAAAGCCATGGCTTCCGGTGCAGGAGAATTACCGGACTGTCAATGTCAGCGCGGAATCAGCGGATGAGAAGTCCGTGCTGAGGTGGTACAGGAAACTGGCAGAATGCAGAAAAGAGATGCCTGTGCTGATCAAAGGGGATTTTGAGGAAATCCTCGAAGACGATGCGGATATCTTTGCCTGGTACAGAAAAAAAGACGGGCAGAAAGCGCTCGTCCTGGTGAATTTCAGGGATCATGCGGTCCGGTATGACCCGGTATATGAAGAGAATATGCAGGTGAAGCTGTGCTCAGAAGAGGCACATGAACCGGGCATTCTGAAACCGCTCGAAGCAGTACTTCTTATGGATTGATCAATATATTGGCACGGATCCATTTGGCGATGCTGTCCTGTGAATAGGAAGGCACGATATGGGTCGCGTGCTTTTTTGTTTCCTTCATGGCGTTTTCCGGCACGACGCGGATACATGCGAGATCCAGCATGGGAATGTCATTTTCCCCGTCGCCGAAAGCAGCGACATTTTCAGATGACAGGCCTTCCATCTCCATGACCTGTTTCAGGGCAGATCCTTTGGATACACCGGGACAGGTGATCTCAAGACAGGCAGGATGGACGAAGTAATGGGAATAGGAAGTGGTGCGGTCCATTTCCTTTTCCATTCTTTTTAATGTATTGGGAAAACCGAAATAGGAGATCTTTGCGATCTCACGGTATTTTTCGAAAGCAGGATCATTTGCCTGCCCGCTTCCGTAACGGATGCCTTTGCGGGTATGCCGTCTTCTCAGCATGCGGCTGAACAGTTCCTGCGAGATGTGATGTTTCCGGCCCGTGAGATGATAGTATCCGTCCGGGGTGAATGCCAGCAGGATGGCAGCGTAGCGGTGCGGGTATTTCCTAAGAACAGCGAGGTCTTCTTTCTGCAGATAAGACTGACGGATATGCCGGTCTTCTTCCTTGATATACAGGTCAAGGCCGTTCATAGAGGCGGCATAGTCGAAAAGATCCGGAGAGATGATGCCCGTGATATTAGGCAGGGCACGTCCGGAATTGATCATGACCATGATCCCGCGTTCGTGCAGGAGGGAAAGGGTCTCACGGGCATAGGATGACATGCGTGAATGACGATAAAAGTATGTCCCGTCCAGGTCGAGGACGACAAGGCGTATATCCTGCTTGTTCATGGTTTCATTGTAGAAAAAAGCAAAATATTGTGCAACAGGGCATGTATATACAGGCGTTTGGCGCGCATATATCGATAAAATAAGATAGAATAATCATGCAGTATGGAGGGGAAAACAATGCTGGAACTGAATCAGAACGTCCATGGTTTTACAGTCACGCGGATACGCGAACTGGAAGACTGCGGCGGAACATTATATGAAATGAT
>CACZPD010000134.1 GCA_902782955.1 uncultured Erysipelotrichaceae bacterium | reverse complement strand
GTACTGCGCGATCATTGTCATGAATCCCGGGAAAAGACCGAGGATCATAGCCAGGTTCATGTAAGGCTTACGGAATCCGAAACGCATCCTGGAAAGGCTGTACGCTACGGAGAGCACGAAGAATGTCGAGCAGATACATGTAATGATCGCAATGATCAGTGTATTTGTGAACATCTTCGGGAAGTTCAGTACGTTCCTGTCGGTAAACAGTTTGATGTAGTTGTTCAATGTGTACCCCTGCGGAAGGAATGTGTTCGTATATGCGCCGGGTTCAGCTCTGAAACTGGTCAGAACGATCCAGAAGATCGGAAGCACCCAGATCACTGCGAGAATTCCCAGCAGGACATGAATCAGTACATTCACCGCGACTCTTCGCGGATTTCTTCTATTTCTTTTAACCTGCATTTCAGACATATTACATGAACGCCTCCTCGTTCTTATAGGATGCGGAGTTGCGGTATGTCACAAGTGTAACGATCGTCAGGATGACGAATGTGATAATACCGATGACCGCGCCAAGGTTGTAGTACTGCTGATCGATCGTCAGCTTATACAGCCATGTAACAAGCAGATCCGTCTGACCTGCAGTATCTCCGACGTAGGTCGGACCACCACCGGAGAGCAGGTAGATGACATTGAAATTGTTGATATTTCCGACAAAGGATGTGATCAGATAAGGCGTCGTAACGAACAGCATGTACGGCAGCGTGATCTTGAAGAAGATCGTTACCGCGTTCGCGCCGTCCATCTTTGCGGCCTCATACAGCTCTGCAGGAATATTCTGCAGGATACCTGTGACCTGCAGCATGGTATACGGGATACCTACCCACAGGTTGATCACGATGATCGTAATTCTTGCCCATGTGACATTGGTCCAGAACGGCAGTGACTGTGATGCGCCGATCCATCCAAGCTGCCTTAACAGTACATTAACAGCACCGCTCGGCTGCAGCATGATATTCATGATCATCAGTGTAACGAACTGCGGAACCGCGATCGTCAGCACGAAGCAGAATCTCCAGAATGCCTTGCCCTTTGTGTCCTTGCGGTTGATGACCATTGCCAGGATCATGCCGAGGATGTAGTTCAGGAATGTCGCAAAGATCGCCCATACGACGGTCCATGCCAGGACATGCCAGAACTGACGTCCCATGTTTCCGTTCATGTTGAGAACTCTCTGGAACCGCGTCAGGCCGTTCCAGTCAAACAGCGTGAGATGGTTGTCTTCTTTCGAATAGCTGGTGAACGCCATCGAGATCATGTAGACAAGAGGCACGATGTTGAACATCAGAATTCCCAGACACGGCAGCGTCATCAGGGTGATGTGCATATTGTTGTTGAGCAGCGCATTCAGATCTTCCTTCAGTGTCGGGACGGATCTTCCTGCTTCCAGCTCTTTCTGCAGTTTATATGAGTGTCTCATCTGGAGGATCCAGAGAACGACGATCGCAGCAATGACAAACAGCGTTACCACGCCGAACAGCAGGATCTGCTGTGAATTGTCACCGGTCGTATACTCATAGATCTGTTTGGCTTCATTCCATACTTTCTGCTGTTCCGCCGTACCGAGACTCGGGAGCATTGCCAGATTGTGAATACCGCTTTTGATCATATAGAAGATAAAAGCGAGTTCACTCAGAAGCACCATGACACCTTTTGCGACCTGTTTATGGCCAATGAGTCCGGCGCCCATGATCACTGCCGAGAGCTTTGTGTAAAGATCTCCGTTCACCAGAGCCTTCCCAGCCGTGATTTTTTCTTTCTGTAAACTAGCCATATATCAAACCTTTCTTTTAATTCTTGCCTGATAACTTATGCAAAGAATGCGGCACGGCCTTTCGCCTGCCGCATTCTCAGTTTCTACAAGTCAATGATTATTCAGTCTGAAATTACTTACTGAACAGCAGCTGTATTCATGGATGTGTTCATAGCTTCTGTCTTCTCAGCTGCGTTTGCGTGAGTGACATTGCCGCTGACGAGTTCTTTACCCATGGATTCTGCAGGTCCCCAGTAATTGCCCATGTCTGCCTGGAGCGGCTGAACGATGGATGTATTTGCCATTGTGTCCATCTGAGCTTTTGCCAGCGCATCGTCACCGACGTTGATGTTGGAATCTGTCGGGATGATGTTTCTCAGTTCATAGTGCTTCTGCTGAGCTTCTGTGCCGCCGAGATAAGCAGCCAGAGCAACTGCAATTTCCGGATGTTCTGCATAGAGTGCTGTTGCCGGGTTGACACCGATTGCCTTGGATCCTGCATAGGACTTCATCAGCTTAGCCTCACCGTTGATCGTGATAGCCGGCAGCTGAGCGATTCCGAGGTTGTCGCCGAAAGCGTCTTTTGCTTTTTCATAATCCCATGTTCCGGAGAAGAATGCCTTTGCGTCAGCGTTTGTGCCTACGTCGCCGTTTGCGAAGTTCTTGTTGGCAACCAGGTCGACCAGGTAATCTGTAACTGCGACAGCCTTGTCACCGGAGAAGTCAAATCCTGCAGCTGCGTCCTGTCCGTCTGCGCCGAACAGTGTGCATCCGTTCGCTACATAGAAGGAAGCGATATACCAGGAATTGTCGAGCGGGAACGCAACCTTGCCCTTTTCCAGCATTGCATCAAGAGACTTGATGTCATCTTCTGTGAAAACGCTCTTGTCATAGTACATGAACCATGTGTTGGCTGTGAACGGGAAGCCGTATACGGAGCCGTCAAATGAAACTGTATTGACAGTTGTTGCGGAGTTGTTTGCCTTCATCGTCTCAACTGTTGAGCCGCCGAGTTCAGCGATTCCGCCTGTTTTGATCAGTTCCGGGATCTGGTCGTTTGCGAACATGTAGACATCAGCTGCTGCGCTCGGGTCTGTTCCGACGTTTGTCTTTGCATCACCTTCGGAGCATACGCCGTACTTGAATGTCAGTTCCCATTCAGGATGTGCTTCGTTGAACTGGTCGCACATTGTCTGCAGCCACTGGCCGTTGTCAGCGGACTGGTCTTCCTGCGGTCCCCATACTGTAACTGTTGCTGTGACTTTTTCGTCTGCCGGTGCCGGTTCATTTCCGCCTGCCGGGGTTGAGGATGAGCAGCCTGCCAGAAGAGCGACGCTCATCAGAGCTGTTAAGCCCATTGAGATAAATCTTTTGCCTTTCATTTTCTTTCCTCCATATGCAATCGATTTTTTTACTATTGGAATCCGGATAAGCAGTTTATCCAGGATTGAATCCGTCAGTGTTTATATTCCGCGATGCTTTCTCCCGTAATGACACGGTACGGAACTTTTTCATGGACACATCCTCTCGGATAACTGATCCTGAAGAGAAGATCCTCCACCGTTTTCCTTGCCAGGAGATCTATGTCCTGCCGGATGGTCGCAATACGCGGAACCGCATAGCGTGTGTATTCTATGCCGTCATAGCCGATCAGTGAAATATCTTCCGGCACCCGCAGCCCTGCATCCTCGATCGCTCTTAAGGCTCCGACGGCGACCATGTCGCTCAGGGCGAAGATCCCGGTTATCTCCCCGTTCTTCTCCAGCAGTTTCCTGGTGGCGGCGTATCCCGCATTCATGGAAAACCTGCTCGGTTCGTAGTTTTCTTCAAACGAGAACGGTATTTTGTTTTTCTTCAGGATTTCCAGCGCACCGTTCAGTCTGTCGGCGCTTACGAGCCCGTCCTTCAGGTCCCGGCTTCCGCCTACGATACCGATCTTCCGGTGCCCCTTTCTTACAAGGCAGTGAACGGCATCTTCTGCACCTTTGACATCATCCGTTGCGAAACTGGACAGATTCTCATAAGGAAGTGAGGAAGCATCTACCGTTACAAGCACGCTCTGCGTATTGATCTTCCCGAAATCCTCGCGGAAATACTTCATGTTGCCGCCCAGGAATATGATTCCCTTGGGCTTTCTCTCCGTACATATCTGCAGGGCCGTTTCCACTTCATTCGCCTGTTCATCCAGAAATACGACGCTGACTTCCTCCCCGTTTTCCTTGAATGCTTCCTGAATCTTTTCAAGCAAGGTTTCGAAGAACACATTCTTCATTCCCTTAACAAAAACGGTGACCGCGCTTGTGGTCGTTGCCTGTTTCAGTAATTTGGCATTCGAATTGGGCTGGAAGTTTTCCTGCTCGATGATTCGGTTGATGGTCTCTTTTGCTTTCTGACTCACATCCGGATGATTGTTCAGAACCCGGGACACAGTACCTACGCTGTAGCCGGATAATCTGGCAATATCTTTTATCGTTGTCATATCTGCACTGCTTTCCGTAAACGCTATCGTTATCATTTCCGTTAACGTTTCCAATTACAATATATGATACCGCTTACATTCTGTCAACTATCTTTTTTATTAATTTTAAACGGTTCCTGTCCGCAGGGTGTTCTTCAATGAATTTCAAGATTTTTAAAATAAGAAATTCTGTATATCTGCATAATTGCACTGCAAGTTTTTCAATGATAGAATTTTTATGTACATTCAGTAAATATATTACTGGGAGAGGAGAATAATAATGGGTTTAATTTTAGCTGCATTAAGCGCTGCTGGCTCAACTGCCAGAGATCAATGGAAAGAGTATTTTTACTGTGATGCATTACCGGCAGACGTAATTGCTGTACAGGGACACAAAAAGACATCCGGTTTTTCAAGCAATGCCGGAAACGATAATGTTATCACAAACGGTTCTATGATCGTCGTCGCTGACGGACAGTGCATGGTCATTGTCGAACAGGGACAGGTTGTTGAAATCTGTGCGGAACCAGGCGAATTCAAGTATGACAATACGATCGCTCCGTCCATCTTCACAGGAAACCTCGGCGATTCCATCAAGCAGGTTTTCGCAGAACTCGGCAAGCGTTTCGAATTCGGCGGACAGCCGGCACAGGACCAGCGTGTTTACTACTTCAACACAAAGGAACTCATCGGCAACAAATACGGCACACCGGCACCGGTACCGTTCCGCGTTGTTGACAAGAACACAGGCCTCGATGTTGATATTTCCGTGAAGTGCTTCGGCGAATACTCCTACAAAGTTGTAGACCCGATCACATTCTATACAAAGGTATGCGGAAACTTCAGAGGCGAATACAGGACAGACGCGCTTGAATCCGCAATGAAGACAGAACTGCTCCAGGCTCTCCAGCCGGCATTCGCAAAGATCTCCGAACAGGGTATCCGCTACAGCTCCCTGCCGGGACACACAACAGAACTCTGCGAAGCACTGAAGGAAGAACTCTCTGTCAAGTGGAGAGAGCTGCGCGGTATCGAGATCGTATCCATCGGCGTTGCCAGCATCAAGGCAGACGAAAAGGATGAAGAAAGACTTAAGAACGCCCAGTTCTACGCAAATGCAAATCTCGCTGCTTCCCAGACACAGGCTGCCCATGACCAGGCAATCAAGGACGCTGCCAACAACGCTGCAGGCGCAGGCGTTGGCTTCATGAATGTCAACATGGCCCAGCAGGCAGGCGGCGGCGCAAGCGCTGCAGACCTGTTCACCATCGGTGCACAGCAGAAAGCAGCAGAAACAGCAGCTGCCCCGAAAGCCGACACATGGATCTGCCCGAAGTGCGGAAAAGAAAATGACGGCAACTTCTGCTCCAACTGCGGTGAAACAAGACCCGGCACCGCCAAATGGATCTGCCCGACCTGCGGCAAGGAAAACGACGGTAACTTCTGCGGCACATGCGGCACAAAGAAACCGGAATAATAATCCATTGAAGTTTTGAAATGCAAAAGAATCCGGGTTCATGATCCGGATTCTTTCTCCGCAGGGATATTCCCTGCCCATACACACGACATGAGATTGGAGGCGAGCATATGCCTAATCAGGTAACGAACTACCAGTGTCCCAACTGCAGCGGCCCTCTGCATTTTGATTCGCAGAGCCAGCGGCTGAAGTGTGACTACTGCGGTTCCGAATTCACAAACGAAGAAGCACTTGCTTACTTTAAGGAACAGAATGAAGAAGCGGTATCTGTCGGTGCCGAAAACATCGAAGCGAATATCGAGACTCTCCAGTGGAGCGAAGAGGAAAAGCAGCACATGCGTGCCTGGTCCTGTCCGTCCTGCGGTGCCCAGCTGATCTGCGACGAACATACCGCCGCGACAAGCTGCCCGTACTGCGGCAACCCGACGATCGTTCCGGCACAGTTCTCCGGCGCCCTGAAACCGGATTACGTCATTCCGTTCAAACTTGATAAGAAAGCGGCCATCAAGAAGCTGAATTCCTTCTATCAGGGAAAGCCACTTCTGCCGTCCGCATTTTCCAAAACCAATCATATCGAAGAGATCAAAGGTGTATACGTTCCGTTCTGGCTCTATGACGGAACAGCTGACGCGCATATGGAATTCCGCGGCACCCGCGTACACAGCCACATATCCGGAAGAGACCAGGTCACCGTGACCGATCACTACAAGATCATCCGCCAGGGTGAAGTCGCATTCCAGTATGTGCCGGCTGACGCTTCCAGCAAGATGCCGGATGAGTTCATGGATTCCATCGAACCGTTCAACTACAAGGAAATGGTTCCCTTCGAACTGAGTTATCTGCCGGGATATCTCGCAGATAAGTATGATGTTACAGCGGAGCAGGATGCGGACAGGGCGGAAAACCGGATGAGGAACACGACGTCTTCTTCGATCCGCGCCAGCGTCAACGGATTCGCTTCCGTTACCACCGAAAGAGAACATATCAACATTGTCGGGGAAAAGATCCACTATGCCTTCTTCCCGGTATGGATGCTTTCGACAAGATGGAACGGAAAGAGCTATCTGTTTGCCATGAACGGGCAGACAGGAAAGATGGTCGGAGACCTGCCTGTCGATTACGGTAAATTCTTCCTGTACTTTATCGTTATCACAGCTGTGCTGATGGCAGTGCTGTACTTCGTGCTGCTGGGAGGAATAATCTGACATGAAGAGACTGCGTTATCTTATACTTTCTGTATTTGCCTTATTCTTCATCTGTCTGATCCCGATCCGTTCCGACAGCAATGAATATGTGCGTGATGACTACGGCGTACTCTACGGGAATGAGGAGATCATCTCCCTTCTGAATGAGCGGGCACAGTCCCTCAGCAATGAGCATGAATGCGGCATATATATCCGTGTCTTCCCGGATACACAGGGATTCTACGATGTCGAAGAGTTCTCCGAATACATCTATAAAGGTGAAGACCTCGGATACGGACCTGAAAAAAACGGGGTGATGCTGCTGCTTGCGATGGATGACAGATCCTATGATGTACTTGCCTACGGAAACAAGGCAAACAGGGCATTTACGGATCACGCTAAAGATGTGATGGTCGATGCGTTCATCCCGTATCTCAGGGACAACGATTACTATTCCGCCTTCAATGAATTCATTTCCCAGGCGGATGAGAAGCTCTTATACGAAGAAGCAGGAACACCGTTCGATTACGACACCGATCCTGTCTACATTGCCCAGAAGGAAGCGGAAGAAGCCAGAAGGAAAGAAGCCGAAAAGAGCCTGAAGACCGGTGTGACATTCGGTCTCCCCGGATTTGTCGGACTGCTTACCTGCCTCGGACTCAAAGGCAAAAATAAAACGACAGGTCTGAAACACGACGCGTCCGGATATGTACTGAAGAACAGCTTCCGCCTGACACAGTCAACGGAATCCTTCATGTACAGCACCCGTGTCGTCACCCATATCCCCGATAAGAGCGACGGCGGCGGGCACAGCGGGGGAACCAGCATAAACAGCGGCGGTTTCTCCCACAGCAGCGGACATTTCTGATCCGCATCATAAGAACACAAACGGAGGAAGGTCATCCCTTCCTCCGTTTTTATATTTATGCTGAATCAGAGAAGCTGTGCCACGGCAATGCCGTCACCGGTCTGCGCATAGAATTTTGTTTCAAATCTCTCATCCGCCAGCAGGTCTTCCCTGAACTTCCGGATCTTATTCACCATCTGGATCGTACTGCGGTTGGCGGAAAGAGAGTGATCATCCACGATACCGTGAAAATTCAGATTATCAAAAACAAAATACGTACCCTTCCCTGCGTTTTTCATAAAATGTTCCAGATATCTCCTGTACTGTGATTTTGCCGCATCCACAAAGACCAGGTCATATACCGTATCTGTTTCAAAGGATGCCGCATCAATGAGATATGGATGGATCCTTTCCTGAAGCCCCGCTTCCTGTATATTCCTGACTGCCTGTTCATACATCGACGGATCGATCTCGAGGGTATCGATCCGCATATCCCAGCGGATCTGCGCCATACGGATCGAGGAATAGCCAACCGCCGTCCCGCATTCCAGGATATCGCGGATATTTTCGTGTTCCCGCAGAAAATCCAGGAGAAAGGCAATGCCGTCATCCTTCATGATCGGCACATCATCCAGATATGCTTTCTTTTTGATCGTTTCGAGAAACTGATCCTGCATGTAATCGCTCCTTTAAGAACCGGATGTCTGTGATTCCTGCTGGATCGCATCAAGGGACAGACCGCAGTAATACAATTCCATCTCCAGATAGGATTTCACGGTCTTCATCTTCTCAACAACTTCATCCTCACATCCCGAACTGGCTTTGTCGTTTTTGAAATCATATGTACATCCGCTGAACGCGGCGATATCGCCCTTCCAGTTGTAGGTATAAACAATGGAGTAATTCGCGTACTGGAATGTACCGTTGACAATATCGACCCGGTATTCCTCAGTATCGTTGTAATGGTTCCTGTAGACCCCGTTTCCTTCCGCTTTGTAATTCAGACGGGAAACCAGTCTCTTTTCAAATGTAGCCAGGGCGGTATCTTCTTCGGTATCATCCACATACTCACCTTCATCGATCGAGGAAGGATCGATATCCTCATACGATATATACTGCCGGAATGTATCCTTCATTTCATCCGTTATCACTACTTCTGTTTCATTGGTTTTCAGAAGGTCCATGTTCATCTGACAAGATACTTCGATTTTCTTTTTCTCATATTCCAGCTCGACCGTAAAAGATGCTGTTTCCCCTTTATACGAACCATTTTCATCAAACCTGACTGCGATGGAATGATCCTTGACGGTAAGATCCTTATACTGATCCAGACCGTAAATATCGTATCTGGCAAACAGGATATCCGCCGCGCTTTCTTCCTTCAGACTGATTCGGTATTCTTTCCCGCTTTCATCTTCATTCAGGGAAATCGTCCCGATCTGCTTTTCCGGAAAAGCGTACGGCGAAACGGGCACAAGCATCATCGCCTGCACATCAGCCGGCTCCATCGGCTCATAATATGTAATACCGTTGTAGGTATTGTACAGATTTCCATCAAAGTAATATCCTTCGATCGCTGAATATACGCCGTTTCCGTCAATGTTCTGCCGGATATGGGCGGTATCACCCTGCATTTCCAGCACTTCATCCATAGAATACCGGTCGAGGATATCCTTTTCATATTTCATGTCATATGAAATTCTTGCGGCCGCGGTAAAGTTTTCCGGACGCCCTGTTTCAACGTCCCGGACATAGGAAACATACGCTTCATCTGTATGCTCTTCCTGCGGCTGCGGCTCTGTTTCCTGACTGCCGGCACAGCCGCACAGAAGACAAAGTCCCGCCGTCACCGCGATTGCTTTTTTTATATTCATATGTATACCTTCCTTTACTGCGGATACAGGATCACCGGAATGATCCTTTCTTCTTCCATTCCGCCCGCATGATTTCCTTTTACGGCAGTTCCGACCCCGTAATCCAGCTGAAGCGGGGTAATGGCTACCGCCAGATAATCACCGATAAACTCCGCAAAACGCGGATGCGCTTCTCCTTCTCCGAACAGGTTGCTGTTTAACACTTCTTCTTTGGAATACAGCACAAACGCATCTCCCAGTTTCCTGCGGAACAGTTCCGGAAATATATCCTTCTTTTCCGGCCTGATAAACAGTGCCGCTGCCCGCTGTTCGATAGACGGCGGATACAGCAGGCAGGCATTCAGTTCCGCATCCTCATCCAGATGATAATGCACCGCATCGACCTGCGAATGATCCGCCAGGACGATCATGCCTGTATCTCCCGGCAGTTCTGAAGTCATTTTCGCCAGTTCCTCATCGATCTCCTTCAGGATCTTGCCTGTCATCGGTGATGACGGTCCGTTCCTGTGCAGAAATGTATCAAACGCATCCCAGTATACATAAAGGAAGCGCATCTCCGGGTCTTTCGCCAGGGTCGCTGTTGTTTCGATCATTTCCTGATATGAATCACAGGCATTAGTCCTTCCGAAAAACGGCCACACGGAATCAGCCTTGATGCCTTTTTTATTCAGTTCTTCAAAAATCACTGTCACCGGCAGTGTCCCCCGGGCAAATCCGGGATAACATCCCTCACCGTACTGCGATATGTCCCGGAACAGGATGATCTGATCATTTTTCTCGGAAAAGTGCTGGTTCCACCCGAGCCATCCGGTCTCTTTCGGCGATTTCCCTGTCAGCAGGGCTGTTGTCGCAGCTGTTGTCGTAGGCGGAAAGACAGTCTCTGTATCCTTTATACGATATTTATGAATGAACGGTGTTTCTTCCTTATGCGCATCCAGAATGGAAGAGCCCATGCCGTCAATCAGAAAAACGATCACACAGCGGAAAGCGTTCTTTTCCAGCCATGCGGAAACATCCGGATCCGGTTCATACGCGCATTCCAGACCGTAATAATGCCGAATCGCTGAACTCACTTCCAGTATGCCTTTGTTTTTCCCGGGAAATATCCCTTTTTCTCTCTTTTTTGAAATTCCCATGTATCAATTCTATTCTATTTTCATTGATAATTCATTCTTTTATTGCATGAAAAAAGGCCTGCATCGCAGACCTTAAATTCTTTATACCAGCTCGATGTATGCCATCGGGGCAGCGTCGCCGCGGCGTGTTCCGGTCTTAACGACACGTGTGTATCCGCCGTTGCGTCCGCTGTACTTCGGAGCGACTTCGTCAAACAGCTTCTGTAAAACTGTCTTCTGTGTCTCTTCGTCAGCGACAACATTTCTGATATACGCAGCAGCCTGGCGGCGTGCAGCAAGATCACCCTTTTTGCCTAATGTGATCAGTTTATCAACGACAGAACGCATATCCTTTGCCTTTGCTTCTGTTGTCTCAACTTTTCCGTACAGGATAACGGAAGTAGCGAGGTTTCTCAGCATAGCTTTACGATGATCAGCAGTTCTGCCAAATCTACGGTTTTTCATATAGCATATCCTCCTTAGTCAAATGACTTGAAGCTCAGACCGAGTTCGATCAGCTTGTCTTTGACTTCCTTCAATGATTTCTTACCGAGGTTACGAACTCTCATCATCTCATCCTCAGTCTTCTGTGTTAATTCATCCACTGTCTGGATGCCTGCGCGCTTCAGACAGTTATAGGAACGTACGGACAGGTCAAGGTCTTCGATCATCATCTGCTGTCCCTTGTTCGGAACTTCAACGCCGCTTTCCTTGATCACGTCATCCATGTCAAGAACTTCCTCATTGATATCCGCAATGATGCTGAGATGGTCGATCAGGATCTTGGCTGCCATGGACAGTGCCTTCTGCGGGTTGATGGAACCGTTTGTCCAGATTTCCATTTCCAGTTCGCCGTATTTAACGTCCTGGCCTACACGTGTCGGTTCGACATGGTAAGCAACACGCTCGATCGGTGTATAGATGGAGTCTGTATAAACAGTGCCGATTCCCTGTGAATTGCCCTGGTTCAGCTGCTTGTTCATATCAGCGCTGACATAACCGCGGCCGTTCTTTGCCTTCAGTTCCATTTCCAGAGATGCGCCTGCTTCCAGATGCGCGATCTCAAGATCTTTATTCAGGATCTCGACCTGTGCCGGGCAGATGATATCACCTGCTGTAACAGTGCAAGGTCCCTTGGCTGAAATCTGCAGATCATAAACTTCATCGTCTTCAATGACCATAACCAGCTGTTTCAGCTGCAGAATGATCATGGATACATCTTCTCTGACTCCGGGGATCGATGTGAATTCATGATACACACCATCTACCTTGATGGAGAAGACAGCACCGCCCGGCAATGAAGACAGAAGGACTCTGCGCAATGCATTACCGATCGTTGTATCGAAGCCTCTTTCCAGCGGGGCCAGTGTAAACTTACCGTAATTCTCAGATTCAACGTATTCTTTGACTTCAAACTCGGCGCGTTCAAATTTTTGCATTCACAAACCTCCTGATATGATATTAACCACGCGGTCTCTTCGGCGGACGGCATCCGTTGTGAGGGATCGGAGTTACATCGTTGATCGCTGTGATCTCCAGTCCTGCAGTCTGTAAGGAACGAACTGCTGCTTCACGTCCGGGACCCGGACCTTTAACATTTACCTCTACTGTTTTCAAACCCTGCTGCGCAGCTGCTTTTCCGGCTGCTTCTGCACATAACTGTGCTACATAAGGAGTGGACTTACGTGATCCTTTATAACCTAAAGCACCTGCGGAGCTCCAGGAGATAACGTTTCCTGCTTCATCGGAAATGGAAACGATTGTGTTGTTGAATGTGGAATGGATATGCGCGATACCCTTCGTAATATTACGCTTGATCTTCTTCTTACGGCCCTTTGCCGCAGCACCTTTTCTCTTATTTACTGCCATGTCTTATGCCTCCTACTTCTTCTTGTTCGCGACAGTACGACGCGGACCCTTTCTTGTACGAGCATTCGTCCTTGTGCGCTGACCGCGTACAGGCAAGCTTCTTCTGTGACGTAATCCGCGGTAGCTTCCGATTTCCATCAAACGCTTGATATCGAGAGCTCTCTCACGACGCAGATCACCTTCGGTCTTGATTGCGTCAACCTGCTGACGAATAGCATTTTCCTGTTCATCTGTCAGGTCTCTTACACGGATCGTTTCATCGATTCCGCAAGCAGCTAAGATCTTTTTTGCTGTGGATGGTCCAATTCCATAAATATAGGTCAAAGATATTCCTACGCATTTGTTACGGGGAATATCTACACCAGCAATACGTGCCATTTTTCTATCCTCCTGTTAACCCTGTCTCTGTTTGTGCTTTGGATTTTCACAGATCACCATAACAACGCCTTTGCGCTTGATGACCCGGCATTTATCACAAATCGGTTTTACTGATGGTCTTACTTTCATTTTTTGCCTCCTCGACAATTTTGTCTTACTTATGTCTGTAGGTAATACGCCCACGTGTTAAGTCATAAGGCGAAATTTCTACTGTGACCCGATCTCCCGGTAAAATGCGGATGTAATTCATTCGGATTTTACCAGCAACGTGGGCACGGATCTCATGACCATTTTCTAATTTCACCTTGAAATTGGCATTAGGAAGTGTATCTTCTACAATACCCTCAATTTCAATGACGTCCTGTTTTCCCATTCACTCTCCATTTTCCTGAGATCACTGGCGGAATTCCAGGGGGAATCCCGCCAGACACCCATACATCAATCAATTTTTCCCAGTGCTTCTTTGATCTTTTCGAATACTTCAGCCGGCTTATTGGCAGCGTCGATGTGTGTGACAACGCCTTTTCCTTCATAGAAGTCAATGACCGGTTTTGTACTCTTTTCATACTCATCCATGCGGACTTTCAGCTGCTCAACGGTATCATCTTTCCGCTGGCTGAGTTCTGCACCGCATTCGTCGCAGATGCCTTCGACTTTCGGAGGATGATTCTTCATGTGGAAGATCGCTCCACATTTCGGACAGATTCTCCGTCCCGTGATTCTTTCCTTCAGAATTTCGAAGTCAACTTCCAAAGCAATGACCGCTTCAACCGGTTTACCGATCTTGTCAGCGATTTCCGCGAATGTCTGCGCCTGCACCAGTGTGCGGGGGAAGCCATCCAGCAGGTAACCTTTCTGGCAGTCCGGTTCCTGAAGCCTTTTTTCGACCATGCCGTTGATGACACTGTCCGGTACGAGCTTACCAGCTTCCATATAGGACTGTGCTTCTTTGCCAAGGTCTGTGCCTTTCCGTACATTTTCTCTCAGCATGTCGCCTGTTGAAATGTGCGGAATGTCGTACTCCTTCAGAATGAGATCAGACATCGTGCCTTTTCCCGCTCCTGCAGGACCCATGATAAGGATATTCATTATCCGTCCTCCTTTGCCCTTTAGGGCTATCCTATTATTTAAGGAAGCCGTGATACTGCTTCTGTGTCAGCTGGCCCTTCAGCTGTGACATCGTTTCCATCGCAACGCCGACAACAATAATGATACCGGTGCCGCCGATCGCAGTGGATGTCGGAAGGGATGTGAACATCGGCAGTAAGTATGGGATCACGGCGATTATGGTTAATGCCAAAGCGCCAAGAACGGTAATTCTGTTTAATACCTTATGCAGGTAAGTCTTTGTTTCGGTTCCCGGACGAATACCAGGAATATATGCGCCGCTTTTACCCAGATTCTCAGCTACTTTATCAGGATCTACCTGTAATTCAGTGTAGAAGAATGTGAATAAAATTGTCAATACAGCATAGATGCATAATCCAAGCGGCTTATTCAATGACAGGAATGAATTCAGTGTTCTGTAAAGATCCTGGTTGAAAAAGCTGATTATGATCTGCGGCGCAGTCATAATTGCCTGTGCGAAAATGACAGGAATTACGGAAGCGCTGTTTATTTTCAGCGGAAGGAATGTGATATCGCTGCCGCCGCGGATATTGGAGCTGTTTGTATACTGAATCGGGATCTTACGGACCGCCGTTTCCATAATGACTACAAATACAATAATCGCGAGATACAGCAAGCAGTACAGGGCAAACTGCAGCACTCCGTTGAATACCGCACCCTGCGAATTGCCTCCGGTCAGAATATTGTAGACCTGCGCGAATCCGGCAGGCATGTTGGATACGATACCTGAGAAGATCAGAATGGAGATTCCGTTCCCGATGCCCTTCATACTGATACGGTCACCGATCCACAGCAGGAACATCGTGCCCGCTGTCAGAACGGTAGCCGTGAACAGATATGTGGACAGTCTGGAATTCACCAGGATCGCATACTGCTTGTCAAATCCGTAAACCAGGGAAAACGCCTGTACAAACGATAATACAACAGCGAGATATCTGGTTGTCTTTTCAATTTTCTGACGGCCTGTCTGTCCGGACTTTGACCATTCGGTCAGAGCCGGGATAACATCCATACTCAGCAGCTGAACGATAATGCTCGCTGTGATGTATGGTCCGACACCCATTGCGAATACGGAAAGTCTTTCCAGCGCACCGCCTCCGAGCAGGTTCATCATGCTCAGGATGGAGTTGTCTCCGAGCTGTGCAGCCAGCTGGTCCGCATTGACACCCGGTGTCGGGATCGCTGAACCGACGCGATAGATCAACAGCATTGCCAGGGTAAAGAAGATCTTGTTGCGGATCTCCTTATTCCTGAACAAACTGGCGAACGTATGCATCATGTTACAGTACCTCTACAGTTCCGCCTGCTTCTTCGATTGCTTTCTGTGCAGTTTTGGAGAATTTGTCAGCCTTGACTGTCAGTTTCTTTTCGAGTTTTCCTTTGCCAAGAATCTTGACGCCGTCCAGCTTCTTCTTCAGCAAGCCTGCGTTTTTCAGAGCTTCGTAATCTACAACTGCGTCTGCTTCAAATCTGTTCAGATCTTCAACATTCACAACTGCGTATTCCTTGCGTGTATAGTTTGTGAAGCCTCTCTTCGGCATTCTCTTGAAGAACGGAGTCTGTCCGCCTTCAAATCCGATAGCGACACCGCCGCCGCTTCTGGAATTCTGACCTTTGTTTCCCTTGCCGGATGTCTTACCCTGGCCGGAACCCTGGCCTCTGCCAAGTCTCTTCGTTGTGAAGCGGGCTCCGTCATTTGCTTTCATTTCATTTAATTTCATTTCAGAGTCCCTCCTTAACGAATTTCACTGATCTTCTTTTCACGGATCTTGGCAACATCCTCGATCGTACGCATCTGCTTCAGAGCATCGATTGTCGCATAAACGACGTTGACCGGTGTTCTGGAACCGATGATCTTGGAGCATACATCGCTGACGCCTGCCAGTTCGAGAATAGAACGGACAGCACTACCTGCGATAACGCCGGTACCAGGAGCAGCAGGGCTTAAGAATACTGTACTGGATTCTGCTGTACCCTTGACTGCATGCGGTACTGTACGGTTGTCTTCAACGAGATTGACTTTGAAGACACTCTTTGTCGCAGCTTCTGTTGCTTTCTTGATCGCATCCGGAACTTCGGCAGCCTTGCCCATTCCAAATCCGATTCTTCCTTTTTTGTCACCTACAACTACGAGAGCCGAGAAACGCATTCTGCGGCCGCCCTTGACAGTCTTACTGACACGGTTGATGGAGACTACAACATCTTCGAACTCTTTCGGTTCACGTCTTCTATTAAACTGTTTACGTTCGTTAGCCATTCTGTACTCTCCTTTCCTCAGAACTTCAGTCCGGCTTCTCTCGCCGCATCAGCGAGTGCCTTGACTCTTCCGTGATATACATAGCCGCCGCGGTCAAACCGGACTGCTTCGATATTCTTGTCAGCACATTTCTTTGCGATCGCTTCGCCGACCTTCTTGGCAGCTTCGATATTTCCGCCGTTCTCAAGCTTTAATTCCAGAGAACTGACAGCGCATAATGTGTTTCCTGTTGTGTCATCGATGACCTGTGCATAAATATTCGCGTTGGAACGGAACACGTTCAGTCTCGGACGGTCAGGAGTTCCGCTGACGATGCGGCGTACACGCTTATGCCGGCGAATACGTTCTTCATTCTTTTTTGTTTTCTTCAGCATTCTATCTCCCTCCCTTATTTCTTAGCAGCTGTCTTGCCTTCTTTACGACGTACTTTTTCATCCACATAACGGATACCCTTTCCGCCGTACGGTTCAGGCTTCTTAACAGCTCTTACAACTGCTGCGAACTGACCGACTTTCTGTTTGTCGATTCCGCTTACGTTAATCGTTGTAGCATCCGGTACTTCAACTGTTACGTCTTCAGGAACCGTGAATTCTACCGGGTGAGAGAAACCGACATTGAGTGTCAGCTGCTTGCCCGATAACGCTGCACGGTAACCGATACCGACGATCTTGAGCTGCTTCTTATATCCATTGAATACACCCTGGATCATGTTGTTCAGCAGCGCTCTTGTTGTGCCGTGGAGCTGCTTTGTGTGCTTGTCTTCATTGGCACGCTTAACAGTGATTGTACCATCCTCAACTGAGATCTCCATGAGATCGGAGAACTTTCTTGAGAGAGTACCTTTAGGACCTTTTACAGTCACCTCATTGCCTTCCGCAATATTCAGTTCAACACCGGAAGGAATGGTAATCGTCTTATTTCCGATACGTGACATTTACTCTATTCCGCCTTTCTCTTACCAAACGTAAGCGATCACTTCGCCGCCAACGTGTTTCTTTCTTGCGTCTCTGTCTGTCATCATTCCTTCACTTGTGGAAATGATGGCAATTCCCAGACCGTTCAGGACCTTCGGGATCTGGCTGCCCTTTGCGTAAACACGCAGGCCGGGCTTGGAGATCCTCTTCAGACCTGTAATGACCTTTTCGTCATTCTTGCCGTATTTCAGCGTGACAACGATCTTCTTTTCGATGCCTTCGCCTTCTACCTTATAAGAATCGATATATCCTTCATGTTTGAGGATCTTCGCGATTTCAAGTTTAACCTTGGAGCACGGAGCAACGTCTACTGTCTTCATGCGGGCCTGATTTCCGTTACGGATTCTTGTCAGCATGTCAGCGATTGGATCTGTCATATTCATCTCTCTCGTTCCTCCTTACCAGCTTGCCTTCTTCACGCCCGGGATCTGGCCTTTGTAAGCCAGTTCACGGAAGCAGATACGGCAGACTTTATACTTTCTTAATACGGAATGCGGACGTCCG
>CACZPD010000133.1 GCA_902782955.1 uncultured Erysipelotrichaceae bacterium | reverse complement strand
CTTGGCCTTGAGTCCGACACCAACTGCCACGTACGTTCCGAGAACTATCACGCAGTCATCGACGAGTATGACACACTTGAAATGGTAGCTCAGCAGTCCGCAAACTGGGATCAGACCGAAGCTTATGAAAAGACCGAAGCTATCCTTCAGGCAAATCCGGAGATCACCGGCATCATCTGCGGCAACGACACCATGGCCTGCGGCGCTACCCAGGCGTGCATCGACGCAGGACGCGACGACATCAAGATCATCGGCCTTGACGGATCTGACGAAGCTGCAGCTTACATCAAAGACGGCAAGATGGTAGGAACCGCTCTTCAGCAGATCGCTAAGATCACCGAGATGGCTGTGGAACAGGCTGACGCTTATCTGAAGGGAACGGCTCCGGAAGAAGAAAAGCAGCTGGTTGAGTGCGTAGCCATCACCGCTGACAACGTTGACAACCTGAGCGCATTTGTTTTTACTGAGTAATTCAGTGCACTGACAGCAGCAGATGGGACGGTCGTTTTCCTGAGGGAAGGCAGGGTTTCCGCCTGACCGCCCGCGTCTGCGGGAATGCTGAATAATTACAAAAAGGAACTGTTGAATAATGACTGAAAGGGCAGGGCTTCCTGCTGCATTGCTCAGCAGTTCCTTTTTTCTGTCCTGATGAGCGGGTTTTCCGGTAAAAATCATATTATCGGACCAAGGAGAATCGCTATGAAAAAAGTACTTTCGTTGTTATTGGCAGGAGTCCTGGTTTCCTTTACATGTACAGGATGCGTAAAGATCATCGACAAAGGAACAGAAGGACAGTATACCGGTGAGGTTCAGTTCGACGCGTCTGCGGATTCCAGCAGCGACTGGGAACAGGTCGTGTCGGAAATTACGGAAAATGCAAAAGACCTTTCTGAACTGCTGGGCGGAGACGGAGTCGGAAAAGCATCCGCGGTTTCTGTCACGGCAAAGATCAAAGAATATGAGTCCAAAGCAAACGGGAAGAAAAACTCTCTGATCCTGGACGTCGAAGGATACGACGGGACCGTGAAGGTCCAGATCGGATCGATCTATTCCGGCACAGAGATACGAGACGTTCAGAGCGTCAAAAAATTTGAAAGCTTTACAAATCAGACGGAATGGTCCCAGTACGCGAAGGCATTGAACGCGGAAGCGGATGCGCAGGTGGTCGCGCCTCTTGCGATCGACGACAGCGTAGTAGGGAAGACAGTGACACTGGTGGGCGGCGCTTCCGCTTCCGGCGATGAAGTGACGATCACACCTGTTTCGATGACGATTGAATGATCAAGGAGGAAACATGATGTATGATGATCCGAATGTTGTTCTCCATTGCGAAAAAATAGATAAGGTTTATCCCGGCACCAAAGCCCTTGACGGCGTTTCCTTTGATCTTCTGAAAGCGAAGGTCAACGTCCTGATCGGGGAAAACGGCGCGGGAAAATCGACCCTCATGAAGATGATCGCCGGCATCGAACAGCCGTCTGCCGGAAAAATGTACATGGGCGGAGAGGAAGTCTACTTTAAAGACACGAACGCCGCCAGAGCCCGCGGGATCGGGATCATTCATCAGGAGCTCAGCCTCTTCCCGAATCTCACGGTGTACCAGAATATCTTCATGTGCCATGAAAAGAAAAAAGGTCTCTTCCTGGATGATAAAAAACACGTAGAAGGCGCCAGAAAGATCCTGACCCGTCTGGAGCATGAGATTCCGCCGGAGACCCTTGTGGGAGATCTCCGCGTGGGACAGCAGCAGATGGTCGAGATCGCCCGGAACCTGATCCAGGACGATCTGAAGGTACTGATCATGGACGAGCCGACGTCCTCGCTTTCCGCGGCGGAGGTGAAGGTCCTGTTCAAGATCATGCGGGAACTTCTGGAGCAGGGAATCTCCATCGTATATATTTCCCACCGTCTTGAAGAGATCATGGAGATCGGCGATCACGTGACGATCCTGAGAGACGGCAAGTACGTTGCGGATGCGGACGTAAAGGACATCGAGCTGAGCTGGATCGTGGAAAACATGGTCGGAAAGAATACCCAGTACCATCGCTTTGAACGTTCCATAGATCTGGACAAGGCCGAAAAGGTCCTGGAGGTCAAAAACCTGAGCCTGCCGAAAAAGGGCGGCGGATGGCTTCTTGACAATGTCAGCATCAATCTGAAAAAGGGCGAGGTCCTTGGAGTGTACGGCCTTCTGGGCGCAGGAAGAAGCGAATTATTCGAATGCCTGATGGGAATGCACCCGGAACATACCGGCGAAGTGATCTATCAGGGGAAAAGCCTGAATGTGAAAGATATCTCCAGCCAGATTCGGAACGGATTCGCTCTTGTCCCGGAAGACCGCCAGAGGCAGGGATTGATCCAGACGCTGGATATCTGCAAAAACGCTTCCATCGCATCCCTTAAGAAGTACACCAGCGGCCTGTTCTGCAGCGACGCAAAAGAAAACAAGGCGGTAGACGACGAGATTAAAAATCTGCGTATCAAAGTGGCGGACAAACACCTTCCGATTTTGTCCCT
>CACZPD010000132.1 GCA_902782955.1 uncultured Erysipelotrichaceae bacterium | reverse complement strand
TCAGAATGAAAAAATCAGTTCATACGGACTTGGCACCACAGGTTTCTGGTCCGGAAAGAACCCGGGTCTGCAGGAATGCATCATTACTGCATATAACGAGTATGGCATGAATCTTTTTGATACTGCTGAAATGTACGGAAACGGAAAATGTGAAGCTGAACTCGGAAAAGCACTGAAAGGAATCAGCCGTGAAAACCTTTTCATTGTCGATAAGATCCATCCTGATCATGCGAATGCCCGTGATTTTGACAAATCTCTTTCAGACAGCCTTACAAGATTGGAAATGGATTATATTGATCTGTATCTTCTGCACTGGCGTGAAAGAGTTGATCTTTCCTTTCTGGTCCAGGCGATGCACCGGGCACAGAAGGAGGGAAAGATCCGTTACTGGGGTGTATCGAATTTTGATATAAATGATCTTGAAGACCTTTTTGAAAAGGGCGGAGATGACTGTTTCTGCAACCAGATCTTTTATACATTATTTGAACGCGGTGCTGAAACCGGTCTGCTTCCGCTTATGAAAAAAAAGGACATCCTTCCGATGTCCTATTCCTCCCTGGGTTCAAATTACTACAGTCATCCCGATATTCATCGAAATCACAGAATTATGAGTATGTGCAGGGAATATGGTGTTTCCCCGGAAGCCTGCATGCTGAAAATGAATGCTGAAGCAGGTTTTACGGCATTATTCAGCACTTCTTCACTTTCTCATCTTCATAACAACCTGCAGGAAATATCAGATGAAACATATACTGCATTAAAATCTGTACTTGACGAAGAATTTCCAGCGCCGGAGCATCTTTATCCGCTCGTCAAGATCTGACCGATAAATAGTATAGAATTAAAAAAGAGGCTTTATATCCTCACTGACAGCATTTGTGCTGTTCAGCAGACTGAGCCTCTTTTCTTTTTGATTGTTTCTGCTTAGTTGGCCGGAGCACCGAATTTGATCTGTGTAGCTCCTGTTACATCATCAGCGCTGATCAGGCAGATCGGAGCGACTTCATAAGAGAGTGTTTCGAATTTGCCTGTGTATCCGGAAGCTGTTGTGAATTCGAGTGTGAAAGCACCCATATTGCCTTCTTCGTCTAAAAGGAATTCAGGAACGGCATCATAGCTGATAACCTGGCTTCCGCCGTTTTCCTTAGCGCCGTCGATCAGGTTTTCACCCTTGTCAGATGAACCTGTACGGTACATATAAAGTTCTGTAACTTCTTCACCGGTCGTGTTGTAGATCGTGTAATTTGCTGTGGAAGATGCGAAAGAGATCGGTGTGGAACCTGTCTGAGCATCTACAGCAGGGATAAGTGTGATCGGAGCTGTTTCGATGTGCAGTGTCTCAAACTTGTTTGTGTATCCGGAAGCTGTGGTGAATTCCAGTGTCAGCTCAACGGAAGTATTTTCAGCTGCGTCATATTCCAGGATCTTTGCATGTGCATCGCCGAAGCCATGTCCGCCGGCAGCGTAGTTTTCACCCTTGTCAGCCGCGCCTGTAGGATACAGATAAAGTTCTGTAACGCCTTCGCCTGTAGCGTTATAAATCGTGTAAACACCAACTGTCTGAACTTCTTCGCCGGTTTCTTCAGTTGTTTCTTCTTTAGTTTCAGGTTCAGTCTCGGTGTTGGCCGTGCTGTTGGAGCAGCCTGCGAGAAGGGCAGCACACAGCAGGAATGGTAATACTTTTTTCATTTTCTTTCCTCCAATAAACATGGGAGATTTGCACAATCAACCCAAGCATAAAGAATTATGAAGCTTTAAAGGTACAATTTATAGTACGATCGGGTATAATGTTAGTACGAAATCACATTTGCATTAAAAGGAGCAACATCATGAATAAAAATGTAACAGAAGAAACTGCTCATGACAGATATCCGGATGCGCCGGCATATATTCTTCCGTCTTTCAGGATCTCCGCAGAGGAGTTTGAATACGGCGAAGTACAGACAGTAAAGATCACATCACGTCTTTACAACGAATTTTTCTGGATCCGGGTGATGAAAGGGGAATTCTGTTTTGAAGTGGACGGATCTTTATTCTATGTACGGGAATCGGAAACGCTGTTCATCAACAGCAATCATTTCCATTCTTTCCGGGGTGTCAGTCATACTCCTGCGCGATGTCGGATCCTTGCGGCCATGCCGGACGCTGTCAGTATTCCTGCTCTTGATACCCTTATCAGTAAAATGACAAGCGATGACAGTTTTTCTGCAATCGTGATCCGTCCGGTTTCACCGCTGTTCTCATATGATCTTGACGCTATCTTTGATCTTGTCCGTCATAAACCCGATGCCTGGGAGTTTGAAACAGCTTCGCATTATCTGGAACTGCTGCGTCAGATCTGGCGTATTTATCATCACAGCAATCCCAATGAAACGATTAACCACAATATAGATCTGCAGATGCTGAGGGAAATGCTCGGCTTTATCGGGGAAAACTACCGGGAAGAGATCAGCGTGGATCAGATAGCGGCAGCCGGAAAGGTATCACGTTCCCGCTGTACAAGACTGTTCCGCCGTTATCTGCAGGAGTCACCGATCGAGCATGTACAGAAATTCAGACTTGAACGCAGCGTTTACCTCATCAACAATTCTGATCTGCAGTTTTCTGAAATTGCCGGGAAATGCGGATTCAACCAGCAGAGTTACTTTAATCGTCTGTTTGTAAGACATTACGGTATGACACCAAAGGAAATGCGTACCAAGGCGATCCTCCGCCGCAGCACGATGACAGAAAACGATCATACAAAAGGGATGTAGCTGATCTGTTGCATCCCTTTATTATTTCTGAGCAGTATTTACCATTCTTCCAGTACTTTCTGATAATCGATCGTTTTGGCGACCTTTCTGTAAACATAGATGAAGCATGCGATTTCGACAGCGAACTGTACCAGATAGACGATCGTCGTGCCGGCATCACCGCTGATGTATGATGCGGAAGTATCAACTTCCTTAAATACAAAGATGTGATACAGAAAATCCGGCAGAAAGTCATTCAGACCATGAACGATAGCCAGACCTTCCAGTACAGGATCATAAATGTCGCTCCGGATAAAGCCAAATTGACCATTTTCAGTATAAACTGCAGGGTCTGCTGCAGGTCAGAGAAATCGGCGCTGACAACATGTACATATCCGAATAAGAGACCGGATATCAATGCAGTTAACAGAAAAGGGTGCTTCATCCTTTTCAGGACAGGAAGAAGGGCATCACAGGCACAGGCCCGGAAGCACGCTTCTTCATATATCCCGACCAGAAGCATATTTACTGCCGCTATCGTCACATTGACCGGCCAGCCGGGTATGACAGGCGGTTTTTCCATGATTACGTTTATGATGCCAAAGAGCCCGAAGACTGCGGAAAAGATCAGTGTCGGCAGCAGCATCCTAACAGTATATCCTGTTTTGTTTGTAAGAAATGTAAATGTCTTTTTTCCGGAAATCAGAT
>CACZPD010000131.1 GCA_902782955.1 uncultured Erysipelotrichaceae bacterium | reverse complement strand
TATTCTGACCGGTTACCGCTATGGCTGGATCCCTGACAAGGAGATCGTCGCCAATGCCGCAAAGGCACACCGTCTGTATCTGGAAGATCTGGAGAAAAGTGTTACCGCACTGGAAATTGAATATGGTGTCTGCCATCTGAAACAGCCGACACTGGTATATATACGGAACATAGCGGATGATAACATTCCCGGTATCTATGAATATGAAGATACATATCATCAGAACAAACTGCAGGAACTGAAGAACCGTATTCTGGCATTGGGCAATACCACTGTGCATGAATATACCGTGCATATGGTGAATGGTGTGCCGGGTGCTGAAGATATCCGTTCCTTCGCACTGGAAGTCACGGAACATCTGAAGGCCGTCATGAAAAAGGACTGGCAGACTTATGATCGGATGAGTCCTTTTGAACGTCTGCTGCGTACCCATTGGGACTATGTGCAGGAAAAGGAAAGTCTTTTCAGTGCCCGTCAGAAAGATGCTGAGGAGTGTCTTGCCATTCTGAAGAATACTGACAAGCAGGTCGTGATCTGTGCCGGTGATTCCGGCAGCGGCAAGAGTACTTTGCTGTCATATCTGGCCATGGCATTAAAAAAGGAAGGGCATCACGTCCTGCCGATCGCCTGCGGTCTGACACCGGAAGCGACCGATGCCTACCACATTACGGAAATAATCATCAATGACTTCTGTTTGCTTTCCGGTCAGAAGTCAGAGAAAACCGGAAATGTGCCTGTCTCTGAGCTGCTGCAGAAATACCGCAGCGCTCTCGGGAAAGTGCCAACGCAGGAGAATGTCTATGTGCTGATCGATGCGGTCGATCAGCTGTTTCCGGATGAGAACAGATCGAAGATGATCTTCATTCCGAAGAAGATTCCCGCCAATGTGAAGTTCTTTATTACCTGTACCAAAGATATCAAGACGGATTATCTGTCTTCTCTGGTACTGGAAGACATGAGCGAACAGGATCAGTTAAGAGTCATTGACGGCTATCTGGACCATATCAGGAAAGAACTGCATGGCTCTGTCAAACAGGGTATCATGCACAATCCTTCCGCCGGTCTGCCGCTGTCCATTTCACTGATGGTGCAGCGCTTATGCATCATGAACGTCACGGACTTTGATGTGATCAACAGTTCTACCCTGGAACCGAATGCGGCGATTGCCGAAAGGCAGATCACGCTGATCAATGAAATGCCTGCTGATCTTCCTTCCTTGTCGGAATATGTCTTTGAAGAAGTTGGCCGGCGTATCAACCGGCTGTTCTGTGAGAAGGTGAGAAAGTATCTTGCCGTAAGCAGATTCGGACTCAGGGTATCTGATCTGATTGCTTTATGCAAAGGGAACTGGAGCACTCTGGATTTTGCCCATTACATCAATTATCTGAATACGGACTTTATTGTCAGAAGTGATGGTCGCTATGACTTCATGCATAAATCATTGCGGGAGGGTATACTGCAGAACACTGACTTCGCACAGTACAACGATGAGATCTGTGCCTATCTTGGAACATTGAGCAAAGAAGATCCCCTGAAGCGCTGTGAATATGTCTGGCATCTGCTCAAAGCCCGCAAATACGAAGACCTGGCTGACTTTGTAAATGAATGCAGCCAAAGCAAGGATCCTGAACTGGCACGTTCTGTTGCCGAAAACTTCCATTACCAGATTATCCGTGAGGGGACGGAAGCCACCATCGGACTGATCAGTTATGTTCAGGAAAACGACCAGTACAAATATGGTCTTCTCAATTTCGTGCTGTATGAGCTTCCGGACCATTTTGAAGAAAACAAAGAGCAGTCAGAACTTGTCTGTGAAATCCTGGATAAAACATATGAACTTCTGCAGGCGAAATTCGACAGCCTGCCGGAAACCCATCAGCGGGCATATATCATGAAGCTGTGCAAGGTAGCTGTCAGATTTACACCCCACAGTATTCCTTTAAAGCGGAAATATACAAAGATCCAGCTGGATTACTGCCGCGAGAAAATGGATCGGGCGGATTTCAAAGACCGGGAGATTCTGTTCAATACCTATTATCAGGCAATCTGGGCATTGAAGAATGACTCGGATAAAAAGGTTCTTTCCGAAGCTTTGAAGCTGGCGGATGAATGTGATGAACTGCTGGCCGATGAAGAATTCTGCGATTATCTGATCGAACAGAACAATACACTGTATTCCAACTACTACGGCAGTATGGGTGAAGTGTATATGCGTATGGACGATGATAAGAAGTGGAAAGAAATGTACAGACGTGATCTGGCTCTTCGGGAAAAGATGAATGAAAAGAATCCTGTTCCTGCCAACCGGCTTCTGCTTGCCGGCAGTTATATGAATATGTACAACCTGCATAAAGGCAGATCGGCCGGCGATAACCGGAAAGCCTTCGAGTATATCGCCAAGGCGGCGGAAACCTTTGACATGATGTCTGTCGGGGATGACAGCGAGTATCTGAATTGGAAAGTGCGTGCATATAACGATTACGCCCAGATGAAGATGCTGACGACGGAATCTCTGACGCATGAGGACAGACTCGATGTCACCGGACGTCTGCTTGATTCCTTTTCGGTATGCCGGATGGGATACAGGAAATACGGACTTTCTTCCTTCCTGACGGAGTTCTTCCATATCAAGGATTTTGTATACCGGAATAATCTGCCGGAAAGATTCCGTGATGACGAAGAATGCCGGAAGCTTTTCAATGAAAAAGTCAGTGAATGGACGAATGAAGATGTTGTTGCCCTGAAGCAGAAACAGACAGCTGTCAATTACCGGCTGAGATATGAAACGGCTGAACTGATGGCCATGTCTTTTCTGATCATCAAACAGAATGAAAAGGCGGAGACACTGATCAATCAAGTGCTGGATGAAATCGAGCCGGCATGGCGGCAGTATCATTACAGTGAACTGAAAGAACCGGTATGGAACTTCTATAGGGAGCTGTTTGAAGCGGCCAGCCTGAAGAAGACCGTATATGACAGGCTTCATGAGAATGCCGGGAAAGGCGGCAGCGATGCTGCTTTCTACAGCCAGCTGCTGAAAACCCTGAAGGCGTCCGATCAGTCGGTCGCGGACGTGGCGGAAGCACTGCCAAATAAAAACAGACTGGTCTTTGTGCAGG
>CACZPD010000130.1 GCA_902782955.1 uncultured Erysipelotrichaceae bacterium | reverse complement strand
GATTTTTACGTCCAGCGCCGACCGAAGGGAGGCGCCGGATTATGATGATTCTGTCAATACTTTTACGCAAAAAAAGTCAGAAAAAAACACCCATACCAATTTCTGGTATGAGTGTGTATGTCATCCATTCGGCACAGGCTTAACTTAATGACGTTGGGCAAAAGCCGCGTTTTTTTATGTGAAATATCAGTGAAAGCTCTGCACAGGTTTTGACTGTTATTTTTCATTTGTGGTAGAATACGCACATTATATCAATGTACTGATGAGAAAGGAGATCTGCCATGGAAGTAAAGAGACCTCGCCACAGAGATGTAATGGCACTTAACCGTGAATATACCGCTGAACAGCTGGATCAATATCTGCATTTATTCCGGATCGAACCGGAAGTGTATCAGGAAAACAACGTACAGAGAGGACTGCGCGATGTGAACGGAACCGGCGTCCTGGTCGGCATGACGAATATTTCGACAGTCAACGCAAAGAAGATCGTAAACGGAATGAAAGTTCCCTGTGACGGTGAACTGTATTACAGGGGATATAAGGTCAATGATCTGATCGCGGGACTCAGAGGCAGGGAACAGTTCGGATTTGAGGAGATCACATATCTCCTGCTGTTCGGTGAACTGCCGACAAGTGAGCAGCTGGACAAATTCCGGGAAATGATCTCGATCAACCGGACACTGCCGCCGCATTTCGTGCGTGATGTCATCATGAAGGCGCCGAGCAGGGATATCATGAATTCCATGACACGGAGTGTGCTTACACTCGCGTCCTACGATGATAAGGCTGAAGACATTTCCCTGGACAATGTGCTGATCCAGGCGATCAAGCTCATCAGCAAATTTTCCATGCTGAGTGTTTATGCATTTCATTCCTATAACCACTATGAGATGCACGACAGCATGTATATCCACAGGCCTGACCGGTCAAAGTCAATGGCAGAAAACATCCTGCGCATGCTGAGACCTGACAGCAGCTACACGGAACTGGAAGCCCGCGCGCTGGATGCTGCGCTGATCCTGCATATGGAACACGGCGGCGGAAACAACTCCACATTCACGACCAGGGTCGTCACTTCTGCCGGCTCGGATACATACAGCGTGATCGCTTCGGCACTGTGTTCCCTGAAGGGGCCGAAACACGGCGGTGCCAATATCAAGGTCATGGAAATGATGGAGGATCTCAAGGCAAACGTGGATAATACGGAAGATCCGCAGGCCGTCCGGGAATATCTGGAAAAGATCCTGCACAAACAGGCCTTTGACGGAAGCGGTCTGATCTACGGTGTCGGCCATGCGGTCTACTCCCTGTCCGATCCGCGTGCGGTCATCCTGCAGGAATTCGCGGAGAAGCTGGCACAGGAAAAAGGCATGCAGAAGGAATATGAACTGTATCAGACAGTCGCGGAAAACGCGCTGGACCTGATCCGCAAGGAACGCAGGATCTACAAAGGCGTCTGCGTCAACGTGGATTTCTACAGCGGTTTTGTATACAAAATGCTGAATATCCCGGTGGAGATGTATACGCCGATCTTCGCGATGGCAAGAGTGGTAGGCTGGTGCGCGCACCGCATGGAACAGCTGGTCAATGAAGACAAGATCATGCGTCCGGCCTATGAGAGCACCAGTACGATCCGGGATTACATTAAGCTCGAAGACAGACAGTAACCATAGAACTCTTTACCCGCAGATGCTATATTGAAAACAGCAGAGGGCGGATCGTAAAGATCCGGTGAGGATAATATGCAGAAAGAGATCACGGAGTACGGCAAACTGCTGAGCGAACAAGGTCAGCTGGCACATCCGGGATGGGCAAGACGGCCTGTCATGGAATATGTGCGGAAAGACATCAAAGCGAATCCGCTGAGAATCAAAGAGTGGGATTACTATCTGATCACTGACGGGAAACGGGGACTGGCCCTGACTGTGGCTGACAACAGTTACATGGGAATGTACAGCGCGTCCTGGCTCAATTTTGAAGAACCGTGTGAAACGACAAACAGCGTCATGACCGTCCTGCCGATGGGAAGGACCGGTCTGCCGGCTTCATCAGCGGAAGGAGATACCGGTTTTAAAAACGGAAGGATCGATATCCAGTTCTGCAATAACGGCAGGGAAAGAAGACTGTACTGCTCATTTTCGAGATTCCGGAAGAAGGAGACCCTGGAAGCGGCTGTTATCCTGAAAGAAGAGCCGCAGGAATCCATGGTGATCATGACCCCCTATGCGGAAGATCCCCATGCGTTTTACTACAACCAGAAGATCAACTGCATGAAAGCGGTCGGATTCGTCAGCCTCGGCAGTGAAAAATACCGTTTTGATGAATCTGCGTTCGGTGTTCTTGACTGGGGAAGAGGCGTATGGACATATGCCAATATCTGGTATTGGGCAAGTGCTTCCGGCATGCTGGAAGGCCATACTTTCGGGTTCAATCTCGGATACGGGTTCGGCGATACTTCCGCAGCCAGTGAGAATGTCCTGTTCTATGACGGAAGAGTCCATAAACTTGACCGCATCGAATTCCTGATCCCACAGGAGAACGGGAAGGATGCTTTCATGAACACGTGGAAGATCACTTCTTCCGACGGACGGTTTGAAGCAGTGTTCCGGCCGGTCCTTAACCGGCAGTCGGACACCAATGTCCTTCTGATCGAATCAGACCAGAACCAGGTCTTCGGCAGATTTACAGGAAAAGCTGAACTGGACGACGGGGAGATCCTGACATTCCGCGATTTCTTCGGATTTGCGGAAAAGGTACGGAACAGATGGTAGAGATAAGGAGAGATTTCACTGAGAAATCTTCCTTTTTGTTTAGTATAATGTTGGTAACGAATCAAAGGAGATAATCAGACTATGAACAAACCAGTATTAGTCATCCTGGCTGCGGGAATGGGCAGCCGTTACGGAGGAATGAAGCAGATCGACGGCGTCGGCAGTCATAATGAACCGATCATCGAGTTCTCCATCTATGACGCAAAGGAAGCCGGATTTGATAAAGTCGTACTCATCATCCGCCGTGAACATGAACAGATGTTCCGTGAAGCGCTGACGAACAAGATCGAACCGTCCATGGAAGTCGCTTTTGCCTACCAGGATCTTCTCGATATTCCGGAAGGTTATGAAGTACCGGAAGGAAGAGTGAAGCCGTGGGGAACCACACACGCGCTGCTTGCCTGCAGGGATGTTGTGAAGGAACCGTTTGCGATCATCAACGCGGATGATTTCTACGGCAAGGATGCATATAAGGTCATCTACAACTATCTGGCAGGACTGGAAGATGAAAATGCATTTGCGATGGTCGGCTATGAGTGCAAAAATACACTGACAGACAACGGTACGGTCACGCGTGCGGTATGCCAGAAGGATGAGAACGGCAATCTGTGTGATATCGTCGAAGTATCAAACATCGCCAGAAAAGACGGCGGCGCTGCCTATGAAAAGGACGGGGAATGGATCCCGCTGCCGGAGGATACGCTCGTTTCCATGAATTTCTGGGGCTTCACACCGAAGATCTTCGAATATGCCGCACCGATGATGGGGGAATTCTTTGAGAAAGACGTACCGGCAAATCCGCTGAAGAGCGAATGCCTCCTGCCGAATTCCGTGGATGAAATGATCAAGAGCGGAAAATGCACCGTCAAGGTGCTCTCCAGCAGGGACAGCTGGTTCGGCGTGACATACAAGGAAGACAAACCGAAAGTCGTTGCCAACATCCAGAAGATGAAGGATGACGGCGTATATCCGGATGTCCTCTGGTAATCTGCGCAGGAAAGAAACAGGAACAGACAGTCAGCCGTATATGCGGATGACTGTTTTTTCTTATATAATAGACACATGAAGAAGGGAAAAATAAGGAAGACAGCTGCATGTGCCGCAGCGGCATTGTTATTTCTTTGCGCTTGCGAGGAAGTGAAATACAAAGTTGACTACTGCGGGGAGAAAGGGGCATATATCGGAGCGAAGGACGCCTACAGGACAGGTGAGACCGTTACGCTCTATTACGACCTGATCGGTACGGATACGGATTATTCCTTTTATCTGGATGATAAACAGCTGAAGACGGATTATGAACCGGAAAAGGGCTATATACTGAAATTTGTCATGCCCGGACATGATGTGAAACTGGAATGCCGGACAGAGAATTCCATGTATCATATGGAAAAATAAGGCCGTGACAGCCAGCCGGAGGAATAGTAAGGTAAACAGCCGTATGCATGCGGCTGTTTGTCATTTGACAGAATCCGTATAAAATCAGAAATACTGTTATGGTCTGAAAGTTGATTATGATATAATCATTAGGCGAAAGGTGGCGATGTTATTTGTCAGGAATCAGTTTAAATTTAACTTTGGAAAATATCAAAACAATAACAGTCATGTTTTTAGACATTGTTATCCTGTGGTTTGTTTTGTATTATACGCTCCGTATCATCCGGAACAATTCACGTACGATTCAGATATTCAAAGGCATTTTCCTGGTGGTGCTTATTGACGCACTTGCCAAATTCCTCGGGCTCAAGACCGTGCAGTATTTTGCGGATATCTTTCTGAACTGGGGATTTTTAGCGCTGATCATCGTATTCCAGCCGGAGATCCGTTCCCTGCTGGAAAGACTCGGTAAGTCCAACGTGTTCAGCCGTATTACTACTCTTACCGGGAATGAAAGGGAAAAGCTGGTGGACCATATCGTGACCGCTGTCATGCTGCTGAGCAAAGACCAGACAGGCGCTTTGATCTCCATCGAGCAGTCCCATTCCCTGGAGGACTTCATCCAGACAGGAACACGTCTGAATTCGGATGTTACAGCTGAACTGCTGACATCCCTGTTTGTGACAACGACTCCTCTGCATGACGGTGCTGTTATCATCCAGGGCGACAAGATCGCCTGCGCGAGTGCCTATTTCCCGCCGACGAACATGGACCTCCCGTCCCGCTTTGGTGCCCGTCACAGGGCAGCGATCGGTATCAGTGAGATCTCTGACTGCGTAACGATCGTTGTTTCGGAAGAGACCGGCGGCGTATCCATCGCGGAAGGCGGTAAGATCTTTGCGGTAGACAGGAAACAGCTGCATGATTATCTGATGCGTGTGATCTGCGGAGAATCCACGGAAGTCCACGGACAGACTCAGGGTGAATCCTATGATCCGAGGGAAAGATCTTCTATCGTAATTACGGATACAGCGTCAAAGCCGCGTCAGTCAGCGAGAACATATCCGCAGGAACAGATTGCGATCAACAAGCAGACTACGAAGGAAGTCAGCAAGGTCGAGATCGAAGAAATACGGCCGGCCGGCGAAAGTCAGACAGTTGTTCCTGACAAGACCCCGGAGGAACAGCCGGCAGAGAAAAAACCTGCCGCTGAAAAAGGCCGGACACGAAGAAGGAAGATGTCCCTGTTCCAGCAGGATGACAGCAAATCAAAAGAATCAGCGGAAGCCTCCAAGATGAAAGAACTTGACGAGGAAGCAGCGTCCATCAAGCTGCCGAATAAGAAAAAGCGCGCGACACCGAGTTATCCGCGCCAGCAGACGACACCGCTGAAGGAACAGCTGAGCTATCATACGGAATCGCAGAGTGCATCCCGTACCGCTAAGAAAGCTTCCCCGCGTATGACATCGGCGGAAGTCAGGGCACTGCGGGAAGCCAATACAAGGCGCCTGAAAGCAGAAAAACCGGCTTCCCAGGGCTCCAAAAACGCGATCCTGAACGATGACAAATTCGAGGAAGACAGCATCCTCTATGATACATCCAAGATCGACATCTCAAAGATCGTCGGCTTCAAGGATGAACTGAGTGAGACCTTCCAGATGGTTGATGATCTTCCTGTAGATGAATCGGCCTCCGATATCAGAAATGGAGGTGACAGATAATGCCGGACAGAAAAAGGGATCCTATCATCCATACACCGGATGATATGAATGAAACAAATAAGACGGAACTTGCCAACAAGATTGCGGAACAGTCACAGAAAGTTGCCAATACCTACCAGCATTTTGAAGATTCACTGGCAAGGGGCGTACGCTGGTTCTCATCTTTTATTGACAAGGTACTCTTCAACCGCAAATACGGAAAAGTGGTTGCGTTTGTACTGGCACTGCTCATGTTTGCGTCAGTCAACTACAATTCCATGTCTTCCATTTACACGTCAACACTGACAAACGCGAAAGAGATCAGTGGTGTACCTGTCTCCGCCAAATACAACGAGAACACATTTGAACTGGTCGGTCTTCCGAAAACAGTTGATATTACGATCACCGGTGACGCGGGCAGCGTGACCAATGCCGCAAACTCCAACGGTGTGATCGTGGCTGATCTTGAAGGACTTACCGAAGGCGTGCATGAAGTCAGACTGAAGGGTGAAGGCTTTGGGGAAAATGTTTCCGTAAAGATCAGTCCTTCCAATGTGATGCTGACACTGAAGAAGAAGGCAACACAGCAGTTTGACCTGACCTATGACTTCACCAATATGGACAAGCTGGACAATGTGTACAGCGTGGGAACACCTGAATTTGAATACACGAAGGTCAATGTCCGCGCGGCCAAGGACACACTCGATTCTATTGCGTTTGTCAAGGCGCTGATCGATGTAAGCGGACAGACAGCAGAGTTTGAGCAGGACGCGAAACTGGTAGCTTATGACGCGAACGGTCAGCCGGTTATCGCGAGCATCGTACCGGATACCGTCCATGTCAAGGTTCCTGTCACTTCGCCGAGCAAGACTGTGGCGATCGATGTCCAGGTCAGCGGTGATGTACCGGACGGAAAGGCGATCGAATCCATTACGATGGATCAGGAAACTGTCACGATCTACGGCCCGGAAATGGTGCTGAGCACGATTGACCGCGTCGTAGTTACACTGAACGCTTCCACGATCTCCAAGGATTCCACGATCCTGAGACCGATCGTGCTTCCGACAGGAGTCAGCTCCTCGAATATCAACCAGATCACAATGACGATCAAACTCGGGGAAGGCGTGACAAGAACGATCGATGATGTCAAACTGCATCATCAGAACAATGTCAATAACTATAAATCCGCGCCTGTGGAAGGCCAGTCTACGACAACAAGCGTCATCGTATTCGGCACACAGGACAATATCGACGGTATTACCGCAGACGATATCGAAGTTTATGTAGATATGAAAGACGCACGGCCGGGTGTGCAGGAATTCCCGCTGCAGGTCGTGCAGCCGGGCAACGGCCTGGTGAAATATACCCTGACAGAATCCACATATACGATGAATGTCCTGGGTGAAAAGACGGATGATACCGAAGAGAACAACGCTTCCGGCGTTAACGACGGATAAGAAACAGAAGGCACCGGTATTCCTTGCGGAGTACCGTGCCTTTTTTTGTCATGTTGATTCGTTCACGGATATTTCATGTTAGAATAACAATGGTGATGAACATGAAAAAAGTAATCGGAATCGTAGAAGATGAAAAAGATCTGAATGAACTGGTCAAACGGTATCTGGAGAAGGAAGGTTATGAAGTGCGTTCCTATCTGACGTTTGATGAAGCCAGCCTGCATACTGCGGACGGAGATGTCCATTTGTGGATCCTCGATATTATGCTCGGAGACAAGAGCGGATTTGATCTGATCGAAGATATCCGTGCGCATGATCCGGATGTTCCCGTATTTTTCATGTCTGCCCGTGATAAGGAATTCGACCGTATCATAGGTCTGGAAAAGGGAAGTGATGATTACATTACCAAGCCGTTTTCCCCGAAGGAACTTGTGCTCCGTGTAAACAATATGATCAAACGGACATACCGTGATGAGAATATGCGCATATCTGTGGACGGATATGAGATCGATGAAGTACAGAGAGTCGTTTATGACAAGGACAGGCAGATCGAACTGACGACAAAGGAATTCGATCTCCTGATGCTGTTTGTGAATAACCGCGGCACTGCTTTTCCGCGTGAAGTGATACTGGAAAAAGTATGGGAGGAAAATTATTTCGGCAGTGACCGCGTCGTGGATGATACACTGCGCCGGCTGAGAAGGAAAATGCCGGACCTTAGCATTCATACGATTTACGGATTTGGATACCGGTTAGGATAATGAAACGCATTCGTCTCTGGCTGAGGGAACTGTCATTAACGCAGCAGCTGCTGACAATCATATTTCTGTTTGTTTCTGTTTTTGCGGTTTTTTTATTGCTGTTTCTTTCACCAAGCATCGACGCGTTTTCGGAAACAGAGATGTTTCGTGTTCTCCATGATTCACAGGAGAGCCTTTTATATACCATTGAACAGGATCCCGAACACCTGCCCACGATGATCTATGACGCTTCGATCACGAGTGCCATCATAGATCCGGACACAGGTACTTTTACGGTCGTAAGGGGAGCCGGCATTGAGGAAAATATCCAGGAACACATCCGCAGTACGACGGATTTCGCCGGTCTGACACAGCAGGATTTCAAATATGTGGAGTCTGAAGGAGACAGTCAGGAAGAAACAGTCCATCTGTATTCCATCACGAAGATGCGTGACGGAAGGTTTCTGGTATCCATCATTTCCAGTGATTACTGGAACCAGTTCCGCCGGTCGCTGCTCAACGGTGTTATCAATATGAATATCCTGGTTGTTGCCGTGCTGTTTATTTTCCTGATGGCCTGGGTCGGCTCTCTGATCATTCCATTGAATCAGATCAAGACTTACGCGAACAAGATCAAAAACGATGAACCGGCAACCCTGTCCATAAAGCGCAGGGATGAGATCGGCGAAGTGGCGTATGCCCTCCAGGAAATGGAAGAGGAACTTTCCAAGCAGAACCGCGAGAAGGAAGAGATGATCCAGAACATTTCCCATGATCTCAAGACACCGATCGCTACGATCAAGTCATACGGGGAAAGCATCAAGGACGGCATTTACCCATACGATACACTGGAAAAATCAGTCGATGTGATCATCGAACATGCCGACCGTCTTGAGAAGAAAGTACACAGCCTGATCATCCTCAATAAGATGGGCTACCTTCTGGATACATGTCCGGAAGGGGATAACCTGAATATGAACCATGTGATCGAGAAGGTACTGCTTTCCCTGAAAGTACTGCGGCCGGAAATCAGCTTTATCCGTGAAATGGAACCGAATGTATATTTCCACGGGGAAGAGGAGCCATGGCGGATCACAGTGGAGAACCTGATCGACAACGCCCTTCGTTATGCGAAGACGACGATCCGGATCCGTCTGCGTGAAAATGAACTATGTGTCATCAATGACGGAAAGGCCATCAGTGAAGAGAGGATCGACAAACTGTTCCGTCCTTATGAAAAAGGATCTGACGGCCAGTTCGGTCTCGGGTTGTCGATCGTTTATAAAGTCTGTACCACATACGGTTACCGCGTGACTGCCGAAAACCTGCAGGAAGGCGTATCATTCCGGATCTGGAAGGAAGGCGGCAGGAAGAGAAGAAGAAATTCACGCGGCAAAAAGAAAAAGGAGAAAGCCAATAACGCTTAACGAAATACAGCGTTTTGTGTAGAATATTGCGTATGGAAAAAACAACAGTCATTCAGGGATTAAAGATCTCTTATCTGCTGGAAGGGGAAGGTGATGATGTCCTTCTTCTGCATGGATGGGGTCAGAATAAGGAAATGATGCAGGCGATATTCGATCATCTGGCATCATCCTTTCGTGTTTGCAGCCTGGACTTTCCGGGATTCGGGAAAAGCGATGCCCCGCCGGAAGCCTGGGGTGTTCCGGAATATGAAGAATTTCTGGAAGCTTTCATGGAAGCGCTGGGCATCCATGATCCCGTGATCATCGCGCATTCCTTCGGCTGCCGTGTTGCCATACGGTACGCTGCCAAAACGCAGAAGGCAAGGAAGATGTGCCTTACCGGGGCTGCTGGGATCCGTCCCAAACATGACCTTGAATGGCATATCCGGACCAAGGCATATAAAGCCGGCAAATGGATGCTGAAAGTGACAGGCAATCAGAAAAAACTGGATGAACTGCAGAAGAATTCCGGATCTGCCGACTACCGTGCGGCAGAGGGTGTCATGCGTCCGACGTTTGTCAAGGTCGTCAATGATGATGTCAGCCCGCTGCTGAAAGATGTAAAATGTCCCGTCCTGCTTGTCTGGGGTGAACATGATGAAGCGGTTCCTCTGTGGATGGGGCAGATGATGGAAAAGGAAATGCCGGATGCCGGACTCGCTGTTTTTGAGAACGATGACCATTTTGCGTACTGGCATCAGCCGCAGCGCTTCAACGCGGTGCTGGATATATTTTTGAAGGAAGGTTAACATGAACCCATTAAGAATTCTGCTTGGTTTTGCGGCGGCGTGTGCCATGGTGATTCCCGTCAAGCGGGCACTGCACATGTTTCAGCAGAACCGTTATGAGTATTACCGGTATACGAAATGGTGCACCGGGAATATCGGCCTCGGCCTGAAAAAGATCACGCCGGAAAAACTGCTTGTACCGGCAGCCCTGATCGCGGGTCTCCTGATCCGGAATGAAACAGTAAAACTTGTTGTTCTGGCTGTTCTTGCTTTCATTACGGCTTTTCTTCTCTTCTCGGACGAGAAGAAAGCTGTTCATATCAAACCGCTGGTATATACAGGCAGGGTGAAGCGGCAGATCGCTGTAATGACCGTATTGTGCATTGCCCTGATCTGGCTTTTCCTGCATTTCCGTCTGGATGCTTATCTGCTCCCGGCCGTTTATCTTCTGCCGTGGCTTCTGATCTATGTCATGGCAGTGCTGACAGACCCGGTGGAAACGATGGTCAAGAAACATTACCTGAACGAAGCAAAATCCATCCTGAAGGATCATACCGGTCTGATCAAGATCGGCATCACGGGAAGCTATGGAAAGACATCCACAAAGAATATCGTGCAGGCAATGCTGTCGCAGCAGTATAACTCCCTGATGACGCCGGCGTCCTACAATACGCCGATGGGCATCACACGGACGATCCGCGAGATGCTGAAACCGATCCATAAAGTGTTTGTATGTGAAATGGGTGCGGATCATGTCGGGGAGATCACCTATCTGATGGATTTTGTCCAGCCGCAGATCGGCATCGTAACTTCGATCGGCCCCCAGCATCTGAATACCTTCGGATCACAGGAAAATATTATCAAGGAGAAAATGGAGATCATTGAAAAGCTCCCGGCGGACGGACTCGGTATCATGAATGTCGACAATGATTTTGTCCGCAATTATAAAGTCAGAAACAATGTCCGTACGGTCACATACGGTATCCGCAGTGAGAATGCGGATTACCGGGCAGAGGATATCCGCTATACGCCGGCCGGTTCCAGATTTACCGTCGTACACGGAGATGAACGGATCCCGATCGAGACGAAGCTTCTCGGTGAACTGAATGTCCTCAATATTCTTTCCGCCATCTGCACAGCCAGAGGGCTTGGTGTGAAATGGCCGGTGATCCAGCGTGCTGCTAAGACGATGAATCAGGTGGAACACCGTCTGGAGATGAAGATCATCAATGGATACCGGTTCATCGATGACGCGTTCAACTCCAATCCGACCGGATCGGAAGGCGCGCTCAATGTGCTTGCCATGATGCCGAACAGACGGTTTATCGTAACGCCGGGTATGATCGACCTGGGTGAAAAGCAGGATGCGTACAACCGTGAATTCGGAAAAAAGATGAAGGATAAAGCGGATGAAGTCATTCTGGTCGGAGAGATCCAGACGAAGCCGATCTATGAAGGGCTGCAGGAATCCGGATTTGATATGGAACACGTATATGTCGTAAAAACCGTAAAGGAGGCATTTGCGCTGGTATATGCAAAGGCAACTCAACAGGATACGGTCCTGCTGGAGAATGACCTGCCGGACGCATTCAGTCATTGATATATGAAATGGGCAGTGATCGGAACATGGAAAATGGCGGAAGAAGGTGTCCGTCTTTCTGCTGAAATACTGAAAAACGGCGGCACATGCGGTGACGCGGCAGTTGCCGGGGTCAGTTATGTGGAAGACGAACCGGGTTTTCACTCGGTCGGCTATGGGGGAAGACCGGATAAAAACGGCCGGGTATTTCTTGACGGCGGATTTATGGACGGCGATACGCTCCATTTCGGCGGCGTTGCTTCCATCGAAGGCTTTGCCTCTCCGGTGAAAATCGCCCGTTCCCTGATCAGCGGGGATGCAAACAATCTGCTGGTCGGGCAGGGCGCGGAACAGTATGCCCTGGAACATGGTTTTGAAAGAAGAGACAATCTGACAAAGGAAGCGGAAGAGATCTATCTGAAGGAAAAGGAAAGCAGGGCGGCATTGTCTGCCTATGACGGTCATGATACGGTCTGCTTTCTGGCTAAGGACAGCAGCGGCAGTATCTGTGCTGCGACTTCCACATCCGGACTGTTCATGAAGGAACCGGGACGGGCAGGGGATACTGCGTTTCCGGGAAACGGTTACTATGCGGACTCCAAAGTCGGGGCGGCTGCCGCGACCGGCATGGGGGAAGAAATTATGAAAGGCGCGCTCAGTTTTGCGGCCGTCATGTATATGAAAGAAGGTCTTTCCGCCATGGAAGCGGCACAGAAGGCAGTCAATACACTTGACGCGGAACTGACGGAAAGAAACGGATACGCCCAGCATCTGACCGTTATTGCGATGGACAAAGACGGCAATTACGGTGTGGGCACAAACAAGGAATTTGCTTTTGCCTATGCGAGCAATGAACAGGAACTGACGATGTATGCGGCAGTTCCGGAAAACGGCATCCTGCATATTGCGGAAATACCGGACAGCGATCAGGCAGGATAAAAACAGAATAGCGGAACAGGATCATAAAATGATCTTTTTTTTGGCATACAGGAGGAAGGCATATGGATCAGGACATTGTATTAAAAACACAGAATCTGAAGAAGGTCTACAACGCGGACTCATACAACGCAGTCACCGCTTTGCATGACATTAACATCGAGGTCAGAAAAGGAGAATTCCTCGGTGTCATGGGACCTTCGGGAAGCGGGAAATCGACATTTATTAACATGATCTCAACAATGGATTATCCGACAGACGGGAAAGTATTCATCAACGGGAAAAATGTCATGAATATGAGTACAAATGAGATCGGTCATTTCCGCTATGAGAATCTCGGCTTTATTTTTCAGACTTTCAATCTGCTCGATACCCATACGGTTTATGAGAATATCGCGATGCCGATGACACTGGCAGGGGTCAATGCTCACAAAATCGAAGAAAAGGTACTGCAGACTGCGAAAAAGCTGAATATCGATACATTGCTGGACAAGATCCCGCCGGAATGCTCGGGCGGACAGAGACAGCGTACGGCGATTGCCAGAGCCCTGATCAATGAACCCGGTCTCATCGTCGCAGACGAACCGACAGGAAACCTGGATTCGGAGAACTCTGAAGAACTGATGGAACTGTTTGAAAAAATGAACCGGGAAAACGGGGCGACCATCGTTATGGTCACGCATGATTCCTACGTTGCTTCCTTTACCTCAAGACTGATCTTCATCCGCGACGGGGCGATCCATACGGAGATCAGCCGTGAAGGCATGGATCAGGATGAATACTTCCACCGTATCGTTGAGATCAGTTCCGCCGGCAGAAGCAGGAGAAAGAAACTATGATCTTCCGTGAAGCGATCCGGTCACTGAAAAACAGCCGTTCCAAAGCAGCTTTCTTTGCGCTGACATTCTATCTGACGACTGCGCTTCTGTTTGTTTATTTCAATCTTGCCGAAGCGGCACAGGCAGGCAAGCCGGAAACATTCATCAATGCATATAATCTGGCTGACCTTACACAAATGCTGATGGAAGGAAATGCCGGAAACCTGATGATGGTATTCGTGGTGATCATGTGCTCCATCGATCTGTTTTTCTGCAATGACTTTTTTGTCAAAAACAAAGCGAAGGAACTGGCAGTGCGCCTGATCTGCGGCGCGACATATCTGCAGCTGGCGGCTTATCTGCTGATTCAGACCATGATCCTGATGGCAATTGCCATACCGCTGGGAATCGGCACCGGGTACGGGCTGATCCATATCCTGAACGGCATGCTGGCAGAGAGCGGTGTTGTTGTAAAAGTAACATCCTATGCGATGGTTGAATTTGTCAGCGTTATGATCTTCATCATCTTCTGGACGACGCTGCTGAACTGCAGCTTCGCATATAAAAGCGGCGCAGTACTGCTGGCCGGCGGAAATATGAACGCGCTCATGAAAAAGGAGAAACCTTTCCGGATGGCGCGGATCCCGCTGTTCCGGATCCTGATCGATCTCGCTGCAGCCGTGCTTGCGGTTCTTCCCCTGTATAACTTCTTCCGCGGTGAGAGCGGTCTCGGAGTCCATATGGTGATCGCGTGTGTCGGACTGGAAAGACTGACGACATCCGTACTGATCCCGCTTCTGAACCGCTATAACCGGAAGAAAGGCATGAACAATACGGTAACAGCTGCGGCGATGGGATTTTTCAGAAGGGATATCCGGTTTTCCAAGATCACGATCTATCTGTTCCTCTGCGATCTGCTTATCCTGATGACGATGCTTTCCGCGAGAGAAAATGATCTGGCTGAGATCATGCTGATCATGATCTCATTTGCGGCAATATCGTTCCTGCAGGCAATGACGATCATGTTCCGGGTAGAAACGGATCTTTCTGACCGCGGGCGTGAATATGCAATTCTCTCCTATATCGGAACGGAAGAAGAAAAGAAAAAGAAGATCATGCACAGGGAAATCAGTATGTACTACGGAAGCATTGTTCTGCTGGTAGTCATATATGCCGGTACCGCAGTATATTCCCTTTACCGGAGTCAGGCAGTTTCCCCGCAGCTGATCCTCATGATGATATGCATGTCCTTTATACCGCTGATTGCGGCAGATATCATGACCAGAATGTATTATGCAGGCATTCTGAAACAGACGTCATAAAAAGCGAAGCATGGACAGCTTCGCTTTTTAACTCCTATTTTCTGTTTCTTTATTTCATTGATGCTGATTTTCTGAGGAACAGATAGCCGATCACGAACAGGATGCCGAGTGTGCCGACAGCGATGTTCGTGCTGTGTGTGATCTGGACTGTGAAGCCGACCATCATGGTTCCCATAAACGCGGCGCCTTTTCCGCAGATGTCATATAATCCGAAATACTCACCGGAATTGTCTGCCGGGATGATCTGGGCGAAGTAAGACCGGGACAGTGCCTGGATCGCACCCTGGAACATGCCAACCACGAATGCCATAACACCGAACTGCCATACCGCATGCATTGTCAGGGCAAACAGGGCAACGAATGTATAACCGGCGATACAGATGGTGATCAGGAATACGGAATCGTATTTTTCTGTCAGCTTGCCGAACAGTGTCGCAAAAGCAAATGCGACGACCTGTGTCAGAAGGAGTACGACCAGCAGGATCATGTCACCGAAACCGAAGGAACGGCCGATGGCGACTGCTTCATCGATGATCGTATATACGCCGTCAATATAGAAGAAGAAACCGATCAGGAAGTAGAATACTTTCTTGTCATTTTTCCAGAGACTGGAGAGTGTTCTGCCCAGACGGGCGAAACTTTCCTTGACTTTGTTCTGACTGACTTCCACATAGTATTTCTGGTGATAGTTCTTGATCAGAGGTACGGAAACGAAGAGCCACCAGAGCGCGACGATAGCGAAATCAAAGAGGATCGCTGTTTTCATCGGTATCTTTTCAAACATGCCGAGGGCGTAGAATGCGAGAGCCGCAATGAAGGGGATGCAGCTGCCGAGATAACCCCAGGCATAACCCTGTGAAGAAACCAGGTCCATCCGCTCCGGCGTCGTTACATCGGTGAGCATGCTGTCATAGAAAACCAGAGATGCCTGATAGCAGACTTTAGCGGCCACATACGTAAACAGATACAGACTCCAGTTCGGCATGACGCCAAGCAGGGCACAGCCGACGACACCGATCAGAAGGACGGTCATGAACAGCGGTTTTTTGAATCCCTTGTTGTCCGCGATCGTTCCGAAGATCGGACCCATTAATGCAACCAGGATGGTGGCGGCAGAAGTACCGTAGCTCCAATAGGCAAGATACTGTGACTGATCCATGCCGGCATTGGTCGCCAGAGTGTTGAACCAGAGGGGAATGATCGTGGAAACCATCATGGTGAAAGCGGAATTTCCGATATCATAATAGATCCAGGATTTTTCCAGTTTATTGAAATTTTTGAACATAGGAAGTTACCTCTCGCATTTATTATCGTATAGTTTCACAGAATTCTCCACGGTAAAATCTGTATCTGTGAAGGAAAAAAGAATAAGATAAGATTATGAAAAAGTATCCTTTAGTATGGGCACACCGGGGAGCCAGCGCACGGATGCCCGAAAACACCATTCCTTCTTTCCGGGAAGCGATACGCGCAAAAGCCGACGGGCTCGAACTGGATATCCAGCTGACAAAAGATAAAAAGATCGTGGTCTGTCATGATGAGACTGTTGACAGGACGAGTGACGGCAGCGGGTGGATCAAAGATCTGACATTTGACCAGCTCCGTGCTATGAATTTCAATCAGAAGGACAGCAGCCTGGGACCGGTGCCGATTCCTCTGATGGAGGAAGTTCTGGATCTGATGGCAGATACCGGTATGATCATCAACATTGAGCTGAAGACGGGAATCGTGTTTTATGACGGGATCGAACAGATGATCCTTGATCTGGCTGAAAAAAAGAATATGAAGGACAAAGTGATTTATTCTTCCTTCAATCATTACTCGATGCTGAAGGTGAAAGAACTCGAGCCGGAGGCATATACAGCCTTCCTGTATGAGGACGGACCCATCGGGATGCCTGCGTACGCGAAAAAGCACAATATGAATGCCATCCATCCCGCGCTGTATAACATTCAGTATCCCGGAGTGGTCGCGGAAGCGCATGAACTGGGACTGGATGTCAATGTATGGACGGTGGATGAAAAGGAACATCTGCAGATCTGTGCGGAGATGGGAATCGATGCTGTATTCACCAACGATCCGGAACAGACAAGAAAGATTTTTGAGGAACTGCTATGAATGATGAATTTCTGAATTATATACGAAAAGAGATCCGCCCGTTTCTGAACGAATGCGTCTGTGAAGATACATTCCGGGGTTATGACGGCACACCGCTGTCCTGCTATTACGCCGTGCATCCGCAGGAAAAAGCTGCAGTCGTCATTGTTCACGGATTCTGTGAGTTTTTCGGCAAATACCATGAGGTGATGTACAGGTTTTATCAGGAAGGATATTCGGTCTTCTTTATGGAACTGCGCGGACACGGAAAAAGCGGGCGTCCGCGGAACCAGAAGGATCAGAGAGTATCTGTACAGACATTCGGGGATTATACGGAAGATATCCGTTTCTTTATCCAGGAATTTGTCAGTCACAAGTGCACAAGCGGGGATATCCTGCTGCTGGGCCATTCCATGGGCGGACTTGTTTCTGCGCTTCTTCTGGAAAAATATCCGTTCCTTGTCCAAAGGGCTGTACTGACTTCACCGCTGCTGAAGATCAATTTCGGAAAAGTACCGGAATGGGCGATCAATGCGCTTTCGGTCTATACCAGGATCGCGGGAAACGGGGAAGAATACGCACCGGGCCAGCATGCGTTTGACGGTGAATATGCTTTTGAAGACAGCAGTTACCTGGACAGGGACCGCTATGAGTACCAGTTCGTGCAGAGACTGAATGATCCTGCTTATCAGACATGGGGCGGGACCTGGTCATGGGTCAAAGCCGCGACCGAAGGAACCGAAGATGTTCTGAAGAACGCGGATAAAATAAAAGTGCCTGTTCTGATCCTGCAGGCAGGGAAAGACAGCCTTGTCCGGGCGGGAGGACAGGTTGCCCTGAAGGAAAAATCTCCATGTGTGGAATTGGAAGTATTCCCGGAATCTAAACACGAAATATTCAATGCGACAAAAGAGATCCGCGAAGACTGGTACAAAACGGTATTCAATTTCTTTCAGTCCGGATCCGAAGATGCCTGAGAAGACTTCAGGCATCTTTTTTGCAGGACTGCTGTAAGCAAGGACGCGAGGATCAGGGAAAGGATATAGACAACATGACCGGGAATGATGCCCCAGTGTTCAGCGATTAAGGAGAAAACAGGCTGCCGTGACGGAAGCAGCGGTGAAATATAAAAGAGATTGGGGTATATGCCGCCGGCCGGAGTTTGATAATAACCATATATATTCAGGATGACGGCGATCCCGCAAAGGAAAAGGAACAGTCCGGTAGCGCGCAGGAAATCCTCCCGGGTCATGGAAAATGACGGAGACAGGATCACACTGAAACTGATTGCCAGCATGATGCCGTGCCACAGAAACCCGTGCAATGTAAGAGCCATATCGCTCCGCAACATGTCCTGCGGGTAAAGCAGGGCACAGACTGCGGCTATGAGAGCGTATGTGGAAAGAAAGGCAAATACCGTGTTTTTTCTTTTGACCGGCGGAAGCAGGAGGCAGAGATACATCGGCATTGAGCAGAGCTGGAACGGGAACCACCACCAGCTGAACCGGCCGCCTTCCGTTACGGTATATACATGGATCTGTTTCCAGATTTCCATACAGGCAAGAAGAATACCCGCCCGGAAGAGAGCCCGGCATAGATCCGTACAGGAAAGCCGGCTGATCTTTTTTCCTGTGCAGAAACCTGCCGGGAAAAGGATCAGGAGAAACAGGATGTGCAAAGGTCCGAACATCGCCGGTGCGTTCCCGGACATAAAAGCATTTATCATGGTTTCATTATAAGATCATGAACTCGTTTTCAAAACCATTAACAAATTTCTTTTCTTGTGCTAATCTATTTGCGTACTGAGGGAGTAACAGGCGCGGAAAAAAGCGTGGTTCAGCCGTCATCACGATATGCATGCATATCCGGCTTGCCGTAATTGTGAGACTCATACATGATTTTTGATTGTGTATGAGGGGTATTTCCCTGCACAGTCAGAAATGACTGTTTTCTTTTTTAGGGGGTTATTATGTTTATTCCAGTATTATTGTTTTTACTCGGATTTGCACTGCTCATCAAAGGCGGTGACTGGTTCGTTGACGGCGCGACAGGAATCGCTCACCGGTTTCATCTGCCGGAACTGCTGATCGGGGCAACGGTCGTTTCCATCGGCACGACACTGCCGGAGGTCATGGTTTCTGCCCAGGCAGCTCTTCAGCATAATTCAGGCATCTCGTACGGAAATGCGATCGGTTCGATCATATGCAATACAAGCCTGATCGCCGGTCTGACGATCGCGGTAAGTCCTTCCGACGCAAAGAGGGACACACTCCGTCTCCCGGTAGCGGCATTCTTCGTTTCGGCAGCTATCTACTCACTGATCGCATATACGAGCGGTGAATTCCGGAGGTGGAACGGATTCCTTTTCCTGGCAATATTCGTTGTATATATGATCATATCTGTCATGCAGATGAAAAAAAGCGGAATGGGAAATGAAACAGAAACGCAGGAACAGGAACAAGAACCGGAGTCTTCGCTTGCGAAAGACCTGATCCTCCTGGTCGTCGGAGCGGTCGCGATCGCGTACGGCGCGAACCTTCTGGTAAACAACGGGACGATCATCGCCGCAGCGCTGGGCGTACCGGATTCCGTTATCGGTCTGACAATGGTCGCGCTCGGCACATCGCTTCCTGAACTGATCACTGCGATCACATCACTGATGAAAGGACACAGTGCCTTGTCGCTCGGAAACATCATCGGTGCCAACCTGTTCAATATCGTCCTGGTAAGCGGCACAGCCATCTCTATTTCACCGTTTGCCGTACCGGCGGAAAAGATGATCATGGGAATGAATTCCTCCCTCATCATCGATATTCCCGTTATGCTGGGAGTCATGCTGCTGCTGTGCCTGCCGGCATTGCTGAAGGAAAAACTGTACCGCTGGCAGGGAATCCTGCTGCTGTGCATCTATGCAGCATTCACGATCTATCAGTTTATTGTCTGAATCAGGAAGAGCTTTAGCTCTTTCTTTTTTTTCATATGCTTGTCTTTTCTGGATGAATCCTGTAAAAGATAGATAGACGGCAGAAGTACGATGCCGGAATACGGAGGAAAAATGATCTATCTGTTCTGTGCCATGTATCCGGAAGCTGCTCCGCTGATAAAAGAATACCGGATGAAGCGGGTGGATTTCGGAAACGGGATCCGGATGTGGCAGAAAGACAACGAACTGACGCTGGTCCTGACCGGGACCGGACAGCTGAACGCTGCCGCAGTGACAGCGGCTGTTTTAAGCCGCATGAAAAAAGACGGTCAGGATTATCTGATTTCTTACGGATGCTGTGCTTCACTGAACTTTGAAAAGACAGATGGTATTTTTCTGGCTCATAAAATAACAGATCTGCAGACCGGCAGGGATTATTATCCGGATCTGCTGTATGAAACAGGCTTTGCGGAAGACTCTCTCATCAGCGGCAGTACGGTATATACAGGTACGGAAAGAATCGGAAACGGGGAACTGTATGACATGGAAAGCGCTGCGGTCTTTCATGCCGGCAGTATGTTTTTCCCGGTGCACAGGATGTTTTTTATCCGCTTTATCAGCGATGCCGGCCAGACGGAAAACCTGACGGCAGCGACCATCACAGCGCTTTCTGCGGAATATCTGCCTGTGATGAAAAAACTGGTTGATGATCTTGTCCGGCAGGAAGAAGAAACAGATATGGTTCTGACAGAAGAAGATGACCGTGTGATCCGTCAGCTCGCGGAAGATATGGGCTGCAGTACAGCAATGAAACATGAGCTTTACAGATATCTTCATTATGCGGAGCTGATCCATAAAGACTGGAAGAAAAAGATGGAAGAAATGTATGAAACAGGAACGCTTCCGGTCACAGAAAAGGAAGAAGGAAAGAAGGTCCTCCATGCATTCAGGGAATATGCGGCTGAATAAGCCGTTTTCACATGTGTATATAGAAGAAGGGATCCTGCAGCATCCGCTGTGCGCGAAGATCCTGTCTTTCTTTCCGCATGCCGTACAGATACCTGTCACCAGCTACAAGGATGTATTCAGCCGGAAAGGACAGCGTTCTTCCGTACAGATCAAAAGCCAGAATCTGATCCTCGCGGAAAAAAAGGATCACTTCCTTTATCCGGGATCAGCTGTCTGTCATGACTTTGATGAAAGATGGTTCTATTACTGCACCAATGTGCTGAATTGTGTGTATGACTGCGCGTACTGCTGGCTTAAGGGCATGTATGATTCCGCCAACCTCGTCATCTTTGTGAATCAGGAAGATTTTCTTGATGAAACCGCAAAGATGCTGGAGGAGCATCCCGTTTACCTGTGCCTGTCATATGAAAATGACCTGGTTCCTCTGGAAAACATTACCGGCTTCCTGCACAGCTGGGCAGAATTCACAGTACAGAATCCGGGACTGACGATCGAGATACGGACCAAATGCGGAAGTGAGGATATCTGGAAGTCGCTTCCGGTGAGTGAGCGTAGCATTCCTGCGTTTACATTGTCCCCCGATCCGGTGATCCTCGAAATGGAAAAGGGTACTGCTTCACTTTCGCAGAGGATCCGTGCGATAAGGGCAGCGGCGGAAAACGGGTTTCATCCTCGTCTCTGTCTGGATCCTGTATTTGCTGTGCCGGACTGGGAAAACATTTACGGGTCCATGATCCGGGATGTAATGCAGGAAATCGATCCGGCAGATATACGCGATATCAGCCTGGGAACATTCCGGCTTTCAAATGATTATATGAAAAAGATGCGGAAGGAATACCCGCACAGCGCTCCCGTACAGTATCCGTATATTCTGCAGGACGGTTACTACGGATATGAAGACAATAAAAAAAGAAAGATCGAAAATGCGATCCGGAAACAGCTGGAACAATATGTCCCGGCAGAGAAAATATACATGTTGGAGAATGAATGATGAAACAGAAAACAGCATTGGTTACGGGCGCTTCTTCCGGTATCGGGAAAGCTATAGCGGAAGCGCTGCTGGAAGAAAACTATATCGTTTACGGGATCGGCAGGGATTTTTCCGGCTGTACGGAACATCCTGCCTTTTATAAGATCGTCTGTGATCTGAGAGATACGGACCGGTTGATCCGGAATCTGCAGGATATTCCTGCGGATGACCTCTATCTGCTGGTGAATAATGCCGGCTGTGCGTATTACGGCATGCATGAGACATTGAACGCGGAAAAGATCCGGGAAATGGCAAGGGTCGATCTGGAACTCCCGATGATCCTCTGCGGATATTATCTGCGCACGCTGCGGAAGAACAAGGGGATGATCATCAACATTGCAAGCATTACAGCTGTTTCCGTCAATACGCACGGGGCGGCGTACGGCGCTTTGAAGGCAGGCCTTCTGAGTTTCAGCAGAAGCCTGTTTGAAGAAAACCGGAAAGCCGGTCTGCGGGTCACGGCGATCCTTCCCGATATGACAGATACCGCTTTATACCGGAATGCGGACTTTATGCCGGATCCTGCTGAAGGATGTGCCCTGGATCCTGCGGATATTGCGTCCGCAGTGCTGTTTGCGCTCCGTCAGAGGGAAGGCGTAGCTGTACCGGAGATCACGATCCGCCCGCAGTTCCGCAGGATCAGGAAAAAATAAAAAACTGCAGTGCAGTTTTCAGAAAGGATATTCCCGGATCTCACAGTTTTTCAGTCCGAAAGAGGAGAATTCCTCGTTGGACATGGAGCGGAAATAGGATTCAACGATCCGGGCAAGTCCGTTATGCGCGGCGATCAGGTATACGGTTTCCGGATCGGCAGTGATCTCATCGAGCACGGAATAGATCCTGTGCGCCGTCATCAGCATGCTTTCCCCGTCACCGTACCGGTCTGCCATGTTCTTCTTCGCTTCATGGAATTCTTTCCCGTCCCTGGGCGTGGATTCAAATCTCCCGAAATTCTGTTCGATCAGCCTGGGCTCTGTACGCACCGGTATGCCTGTAATACCGGAAATAATCCGGGCGGTATCGGAAGCGCGCGAGAGGGGAGAAGTGAGGATCATATCGATATGCAGCTTTTCCTGCAGGATCAGCCTGCCTGTCTCTTCTGCCTGTTTCCGGCCTTTCGCAGTCAGTCCGATGTCTGTTTTGCCGCAGATCTTGTTTTCGGCATTCCAGAAGGTTTCCCCGTGCCGCACAAAATAGAAATGTCCCATGATGACCTCCCTTTTCCCGTATTATAGCAGGGAAGGAAGGCGTTCTCCTTCTTCGTAAATGAAGAATATGCAATAATAATTACTGTTTCAGGAGGTTTATGAAAAAGAATTACATACTGGATTTACTGATTTCTTCGCGGAATATACTGGACAGATGGATCCGGTCGCTGGAAAAGGAAGAAGAAAAGCAGCCGGAGAAAAGAGAAACATCTTCCGGCAGGGAAGATCTTGTTTCGCTTGTCCCGTCGCTTCGCGGCGTTGACAGCGAAGCCCTGTTTCGTTCTGTAAAGCCCGGTGACATCATTGACGCTGTCATGCCTATGATACCGGAAAAACTATCATCGATTCCCGAAAATCACAGACACCGCCCATATATCGTCGTTAAAAAAGAAAACAACATTCTCTTTGCCTATACCGGTACATCCAATCCCGAAAATGTTGACCACCAGCTTTCCTTTTATCTGTCCACGGAAGATTACAATGTGTGGAAGGACGGCTACATCGAACTTCTGCGGAATTATATTATTGAAAAAGACTATCTCATCACGAAGCTGGACAGTCTGCGTAACCGTGACATGTATGCCGTGAATGCCATTCTGGACCAGGAAAAACTGAGTCCGAACAATCATCCGCGCTTTGAACTCAGCGTACGCATCAAAGCAGGGGATGTCATACGGAAAGAAAACAGACTGTATTACGTCCATGCGCTGAAAAACGGAAAAGCGGAAGCGTATGAACTGAGCAGGAACAGGAAAAGCAGGATCAAGGCAGAATGGAACGGGGAGACATACTCCCTGATGCCGGAGGTCCTGCACCGGTTTGACCATCCCGAAATGTTTGATCCGGAAGGACATCTGACCAATAAGGTCGAGCCGATGATCCGCCGCGTGCAGAGTGAAAAGGAACGCAGGGAAAAACAGATGAAAACAGCGGAGGAAAAGAATTCCTTCATGGAAGATCATGTATTTGATCATCCGGTCGGAACGATCTTCCGTGATGCGGAAAATGCATTTATCTATCTGTTCTCTTCCGGCGGGAAGCACTACGGCATACCTTATCAGAAGATGAAAGAGGAAGTCGTTCAGCTGCGCCGGCTTCCGGCATTAAAAAAATACCGGAAGGAAGGAACTATTGAAAAAGAACATCTCCGGCAGATGATCCAGAGGCTGGTAAAATACAACCGGAGCCTGCGCTGGATGACAGAAAACACGGAACGGGAGAAAACAAAAAAGAAAAAACCGGTCAGGAGAAAAGGAAACCAAGCACGATCAGAAGCTGCGCCGCAAGATACGTCTCCATCACCAGATGTTCCCGCTTCTTCCGGAAAAACGCAAAAGCAAGGATCGAATCCGAAATCACGAAGAAGACGGAGCCGGCCCAGATCAGGAAAACCGGAAGGGAAGGATAGGCAGAAGCCCGTACAAAAGCCAGAAAACTCATCAGCGAAATGATCAGGATATAGATGGAAACAGGGATCCGCATCTTTCTGCCCACATAGGGAAACAGTTTCCTGACGACAAGAAGGATATAGGCAGAATAGATCAGAATACCGGCAGCCATATATAAAGAGAACTGCACAGGACGGAATACGGCAAATATGTACATGACATGTCCCATGAAAAATGCCGCCAGTCCTGCCGCAATTCTCTTTTTGTTTTTCTTCAGAAGGATCACATCGCCCAGCCAGCCGAAAAACAGTCCTGCGATGATCCTGTAATCCGGCCCTGAAGAAGACAGGAAATACCATAAAGCGAGAAGCGGCATCAGGAAAGGTTTCATGATTCTTTTTTTTTGTGTCTCCGCGCACCATATATCCGTGAAGCCGGCAAGTACAAACAGAATCAGGATAATGTTCCTCATAAATTCATTATGGCATATGCTTTGTATTCTGTGTACGGCGGAAGCACAGTCTTATGCAAATAAACGGTAAAACGATACAATAAGATCAGCGGAGGAATTCATAATGGAATTCAATGATGTAGTGAGAATAAGAAGAAGCGTACGACGGTACAGCGGAGAGGCTGTTCCGGCAGATTCACTTGAGCGGATCGTACAGGCAGGATTATCAGCACCGACCAGCAGGAATCAGAAGCCATGCCGGTTTATCGTTGTCCGGAACAGGGAGATCCTGAAGAAACTGTCAATGGTCAAGCAGGCAGGCGGAGCCATGCTGGAAAACGCGGACGCAGCCGTTATTCCGGCAGCGGACAGCTCGATCGCGGATACCTGGGCGGAAGATACTTCGATCGCCTTGTCATTTATGCACCTGGCAGCGGTCAACGAAGGAGTCGGGAGCTGCTGGGTGCAGATCCATCTGCGGAAGGATGAAAAAGAAGGGGACGCTGAAGAGAATGTCAGGAAGATCCTGTCACTCGGACCGGCATTCCGCATCACCGGCATCCTTTCCCTCGGCATGCCGGAAGAAATGCCTGCACCGCATCAGCCGGATACAAATGACCGGGAACGCGTGACTGTGATGGAATAAAAAAGCTTTCGGAATCGCTGAAAACAAAAGGGATCATACGATATAATAAGTGCATGGAACGGAAGTATTCAAACACAGAGTCAGAAATAATACTGAATGAATATCAGGATATTTTCGCTGTTTACGGATTCCGGAAACACAGTTTTCTGTATGATTTCAGCAATCTGTTTCATGTCAGGCCGGTGATCACCCGTACGGATGAAAGTCTGCAGGAACGGCTGGCGGAATGTCTGCCGGAAGACAAAACTGCGGAAGCGGCGGACAAGATCCGGGCGCTGACGGGAGAAGCGAAATGTATCTACGATATTGCAGACTGGCAGAAAACTGTCCGCAGGCTGGAAGGCCGAAACGGGACTGCTCCGTTCTTCAATGTATTTGATCTTTTCTTTGCGGTATTTGATAAGGAAGTACTTTGCATTTTCACCGGATCCAATGACTGATCCGGTTTTATTTCATCTGTTGAAACAAGGAGGCTATATGCGCGCAGATTATCATATTCATACGGAATTCAGCGACGATTCCAGAGAACCGATGCAGAACCAGATCGAACGGGCGATCGAAATCGGACTGGATGAGATCTGTTTTACGGATCATATCGATTACGGCATCAAGAAAGACTGGGACGAAGGAAATATCACCTTCCGCGGGGGAGACGGCATGAGCTCCGATCCTTCGCAGATGGATCCATGCGCCAATGTCAACTACCCGGAATACTTTGGCAAGATCCTCCGCATGAAGGAAATCTACAAAGGAAAGATCACGATCAGACAGGGACTGGAATTCGGTATTCAGACGATCACGATTCCCCAGTATGAAAAACTGTGGGACAGGTACGGGGATATTCTGGACTTTACCCTGCTGTCGATGCACCAGGTCAACAACCTGGAATTCTGGACACAGGATTTCCAGCGCGGAAAAACACAGAAGGAATATAACGAAGAGTACTACAGGGAGATCTATGAAGTTCAGAAAGTCTTCAAACATTACAGCGTCCTGGCCCATCTGGATCTGCTCGTAAGATATGACCTGCAGGGAATCTACCCGTTTGAAAATGTCAAAGATATGATCGCGGAGATCCTCAAGCTGGCAATTGCGGACGGTAAGGGCATCGAGATCAATACGTCCTCCTGGCACTACGGTCTCAGTGATACCCAGCCGAGCAGGGCTATTCTGAAACTATATAAAGATCTGGGCGGAAAGATCGTGACGATCGGCTCCGATGCCCACAATACGACATACCTCGGTGATCACCTGGATGATGCCATGAAGATCCTGAAAGAAGAAATCGGCATTGATGAGATCTGCACATTCGACAGGATGATTCCGACATTTCATAAAATCTGACATAGGCGGTGAAAACCGCTTTTTTGATGCAGGGGAAAGCAAAATCTTCTGAAGATCCTGAAAGAGTTATGAAAAAAATCAGAAAGTTAACTGCGGGAAAGAAATAGATTCTTTTCTGTTGGACAATCAGCGGCAGAAAAAGGATAATATATTACGGATAGTTCATGTCTGCCTTCATATATGAATGCAGGTTATATAAACCGGATATACGAAAGAAACGGACATAATATGCTGAAAATCAATCGTTCCGGTTCCGGAAGCGAAAGTGTTATTGCACCGGAAGGGCGGCTCAATATCCTGGCTGCCTGTGAAACGGTGAAAGAAATTTTGAAGCATATCAGGAGGAACAGAATGAAAACACAGGAAATCAAAGTAACGAGTGCTGGACTCGGTATAGAAGAAGCGCTGGAATTGACAGAAAAGACAGGTTCTGAAAGCGGTCTGCAGCCCAAGGAGAATCTGCATCTGCGCCTGCTGGCTGAAGAACTGCTCGGCATGGTCCGCAGTATCGTCAGGGAAGTTGAGGCGGATTACTGGATCGAGGCGGAAGGAAAGGATTTTGCGTTGCATCTGAAATCCGATCCGGAACTGAATAAGGAATCCTATAATCAGCTCATTTCCGTTTCCAGCAGGAATGAAAATGATGCCGCAAGAGGCTTTATGGGAAAGATCCGCAATATGATCGAGGTCGCGCTTCTGCCAGATGCGGAAGGTCCGTCCCTGATGGCGCTGGAACTGATGTCCATGGGAAGCCCGGGCGGCTACAGCGTCGGAAACGAGAACTATGAATGGTCGCTGAAGAAGTATAAAAAAGGCGTGGAGGATGAATCCGAAGCGTGGGATGAACTGGAAAAATCCATCGTCGCGAGCATTGCGGATGATGTACATATCAGTATCGAGGGATCGCATGTCGAAATAACGATCCTCAAGAGTTTTTAAGGCTAAAAGGTGCTTTGACATTGACAGGAAAACTTCCTACAATGTAATTGACAACAACAGGTGGTAAACATGAAAAATGACAGTAATTTAAGCAAAATTTTTATCGCGGTGCTGTTTGCGGCTGCGGTTGCTCTGGGATGCATGGCGACTCCTTCCGGATCCGGTTCAAAACCGGCTGCGGATAAGGAACCTGAACAGACCCCGGAAACACCGGCAGCGGAAAAAGCAACTGCGCTTGTGGCTGAAAAGGGCACAGGCATCCAGGTGATCAAGTCATCTGACTGGGCGGAGCAGTATCCAAACGAATATCAGACGTACATGCTGAACAGCGAGAACAGCGAGATCGTTGACTATATCGAAGAAAACCCGTATATCAAAACGCTTTATGCAGGATACGGATTTGCGATCGATTACGGAAGTGCACGCGGACATACTTATGTTGTCGAGGATGTCACGAGCACAGGACGTCCGCACAAGCTGGCAAACTGCTTTACCTGCAAAACGTCCGATTTCACCGCAAAGGCACTCAATGACGGTGATGCGGCTTACGCAATGGCATTTGAAGATATGGAAACACAGATCACAGATGCGTTCGGCTGCTTCCACTGCCATTCCAATGAACCGGGAGTCATCTATGTGACGCATACCTATGTGGCAGATGCGATGGGAGATGACCTGGCAAAAGTGGCACCGCAGACACTGAGCTGCGCACAGTGCCATACAGAGTACTACTTTGATCCCGCAACAAAGGCGACTACGGTTTCCTACCGCGGTCTTGCAAAGATGTCTCCGGAAGACTGTCTTGAATATGAAAACTCTCTCGTTGACGCAGAAGGCAACATGTTCGCTGACTGGGTCGATGAAGATACCGGTGTCCGCAAACTGAAAGTTCAGCATCCTGAATTCGAAACATTCATGGGTGAAGGAAGCGTACATGCAGGAACATTCACCTGCGCGGACTGCCACATGGGCAAGACGGCTGCTGAAGACGGAACAGAGTTTACAAATCATAACTGGACTTCCCCGCTGGATAACCAGGCACTGCTCGACAGCACATGCAGCCAGTGCCATAAGGATCTCGCCGGAGATGTCAAGGCGATCCAGACAGCCACAAGAGACCGTGAAAACGAACTCGGCTACAAACTGGAACAGCTTGATAAAGATCTCGCTGATGCCGTGGCTGCAGGAAGCCTGAACGACGAAGACCTGGAAAAAGTCCGCATGGCAAGCAGAAGCGCCCAGTGGTTCTGGGACTATGTATTTGTCGAGAATGCGGAAGGCGCACACAACTCCAAACTCACCAACCATTGTCTGGATCTTGCACAGCAATATCTGGATGAAGCGAATTCTTATCTGAAAAGTTAATAAATAACCGTCCTTGAAAAAGGACGGTCATTTTTGAGGGCCTATGAAAAAGTTATTTCAATTTCTGAAGTCGATGACTTTCGGGATGATCTTACTTGGTCTCATGGCAGGTGTATCCGTAATTGGCAGTGTTATTCCGCAGAATAACGCTGCCATGTATTATGTATCTGCCTATCCGAAAGCCTATCAGTGGATCCTGAAGCTGCAGCTGGACCGGGTATTCACAAGCTGGTATTTTATTCTGATCGTCGTTCTTCTGTGCATGAACCTGATCCTCTGTTCCGTGATCCGCTTCCGGCGCATCAATGAGGAGAATATTCTGGACAGTGCCCTAAAGGCAAAAGAAGAAGTTGTGCTGGATGAAGAGGGCATGCGTCTTCTGAAGCAGGAACTGGACCGCAGAAAATATCAGGTGAAAACAGAAAACAATGTTTCTGTATACCATAAGAACGGTTTCGGGAGATACGGTACATTTATCACACATATCGGCATACTTCTGACAGTTGTCTTCTTTGCGCTGGGAATGATCACACCGAGAATACTGGATGAGACATGCATGCCGAAGGAGTCGATCGTTCTGGAAGACGGAACGGAGATCTATGTGGATTCCTTCTCGATCACCGATGTGACGGGAAAGCTTGATTTCAAGAGCAGGATCAATATCAAGCTCGCGGACGGAAAGGAAAGCGGGCTGACAGAGATTTCGGTCAATCACCCCGCATCCCTCGGCCAGTATAAAACATACCAGCAGACATACGGGACCAAAGGAAAGATCCGTGTCATGGATCAGGAAGGTCATCAGGACGAGTTCTATGTGGAAAGCCAGGATTTTCTTTCCGCAGACGGTAAAAACGGCATCCTGATCGACAACCTGTATCCCGGCCTTGTCGAAACGGAGAACGGCACCCAGCTGGTCACCTCCACGTCCGGCAGATATGAAAACCCCGTTTACGTTTTCCTGCTGATGGAAGACGGGAAACAGTCATCCATGCTTGCGTTCCCGGGAGACAGCATGGAAGTCGCCGGTTATACATATGTCTTC
>CACZPD010000129.1 GCA_902782955.1 uncultured Erysipelotrichaceae bacterium | reverse complement strand
GCACCGGCTGAAAAAACCGAAGAAGAACAGCCGGAAGAACCGGTATCCAAAGCACTGAAAGATGAAGATCTCAGCAGTGCCGGCGCGGTCTGCGAAGAAAAGGAAAATGACGGCACAACAGTTATCTACGCCTGCAAGGCAAAAGGATTCAATCCTGACAATGAAGCGGAGGTCACAGTAGATCTTTCTGCAGGCACCATTACCGCATTCGAAGTAACAAATGCGGCAGATGATAAAGACGGAGTCGGTGATGACGCTTATGAAGCAGACAATATCGCCCGTTATATCGGTATTACATCGGATTCAGAAGTTGATGCTGTATCCGGCGCAACAGAAACCAGCAAGGCTCTGCGTGCTATGGCTCAGGCCGCTCTCGCAGAAGCCGGCAAATAGGAGGTCAGCAAATGAGTGAAAACAAGGAAAAGAAACTGGGCTTCGGTTCACAGCTGATCATTGAAAACCCGGTATTCGGATTATATCTGGGTATCTGTTCCACATTGGCGATCTCGACCAATATCAATAATGCGATCGGCATGGGAATTGCCGTAACGATCGTATTGATCCTGTCCAATATTCTGGTATCAAGTGTCAGAAATATCACACCGGATGATATTCACATCCCGGTATACATCGTAATCATCGCGACGCTCGTTACGATCGTTGAAATGACCATGCAGGCGTTTACACCGGATCTGTACGGTGCCCTTGGTGAATTTATCGCACTGATCGTTGTCAACTGCATCATTCTCGGAAGGGCAGAAGCTTATGCTTCCCTCAATCCTGTCGGCGCCAGTGCCAAAGACGGTCTGATGATGGGTATCTCATATACCATCAGCTTATTCGTTATGTCACTGATCCGTCAGATCTTAGGTACAGGCATTCTCAGTCTGTCCAATCCTTTCACCGGTGCCGAGATCTTCGCGGTCCGTCTCATTCCGGAGAACTTCGTGTTTTCCTTCATGACGACACAGACCGGTGCCTTCCTGACATTTGCGGTTCTCGCAGCCGCATGTGCAGCGTATAAAAACAAAGTTACAGCTGATGACAAAGGAGGGAAATAAGGATGAATCTGTTAACGTTATTTCTGAGCGCGACGCTCATCAATAATATTATTCTCGCAAAATTTATCGGCATGTGCCCGTTCATGGGTGTATCCACCCGTGTCAAATCGGCTGTCGGTATGGGCCTTGCGGTCATCTTCGTTATCTTCGGCGCTTCCGTATTATCCTGGCTGCTGTACCAGTTCGTCCTGGCACCGCTGGGTCTGGATTATATGAAACTGATCTGCTTTATTCTTCTCATTGCGGCATTTGTCCAGTTTACGGAAATGTTCATCAAGAAGAATTCGCCAAGCCTGTATAAATCACTCGGTATCTATCTTCCTCTGATCACAACAAACTGTGCTGTCCTGCATGTAGCACTGGACAACGTCGCACAGGGTTACAACTTTATCGAAACATGTGTCAACTCCATTGCCGTACCGGTCGGATTCATGTTAATGCTGGTTATCTTCGCAACGATCCGTGAACGGCTGGAAGGAAACGACGTTCCTGCCGCTTTTGAAGGCAATCCGATCGCATTCATTATCGCCGCGATCATGGCACTTGCTTTCACGGCCCTGAACGGACTGGTTTAATACATGAAATATCTTTACGCAGTTCTGATCGCTGTGGCTTTGATCAGTCTCTACGGGTGGCTGTATATTCAGAACCACAAGACCCCGGTTCCGGAAGGATGCGAAAACCTGAAACCGGACTGCGGGGCATGCGGAATCAAAAACTGTTCGGTTCGGAAAAAATATGAGGGAGTAACAGATCATGGAAATAGTTAAAGCTGTAATACTGATGCTTGTTCTCGGTGCGGTGATCGGATTTGCGCTGGGTATTGCATCAAAAAAACTCGCGGTGGAAGAAGACCACCGGGTCGAGGAAGTATATGCGATGCTGCCGGGATATAATTGCGGCGGATGCGGCAACCCCGGATGCATGGGTATGGCTATGCAGCTCGTTGAAGGGACAAGCACGATTGACCAGTGCAAGCCCTGCAAAGCAGATGCGAAAGCCAAAATCAGGGAATACCTGGAACAGAATAAAAAGTGATTCTTTTATGAATCACTTTTTACTGTTATCTGCAATGTTTTATAATTAACTTAGCTAAGAACTGTTAGAAAAAGATGGGAGAAACAGCATGAAATACGAAATTGCCAATCAGCCGTTTACGGTCCTTACACTTTATATGGAAGCAGGAGAATCCATTAAATGCCAGAGCGGCGCAATGGCGTGGATGACCCCCGGAATCATAATGGAAACAAAAACCGGCGGTCTCGGCGGCATGTTTAAAAAGATGATCGTCGGGGAATCACTCGCGCTGAATCATTATACAGCAGAAAGAGCAGGGGAACTGACTCTGGCCAAACACTCTCCGGGTGATATCCTCGCATTCAATATCAGCGAAACACCGATCATTGCCCAGAAGACAGCATTCCTCGCATCTACGGAAAACGTGAATATGGACATCTATATCCAGCATAAGGCCGGTGTCGGTTTCTTCGGCGGCGAAGGTTTCCTGATGCAGAAATACAGCGGCTCCGGATTTGCGTGGCTTGAAATTGACGGTGCCGTCCAGGAAAGAGTTCTCGAACCGGGAGAAAAACTGATCGTAGACAGCGGTTTTGTTGCGGCTATGGAAGCTTCCTGCACAATGGAGATCCAGACGATCAAAGGTGCAGCGAATATTTTCCTCGGCGGTGAAGGACTGTTCAATACAGTCGTAACAGGCCCGGGTAAAGTATGGCTCCAGACGATGCCGATCAATGCGCTGGCAATGAATCTCTATGCCTACATGCCGCATCCAAGCAACTGATCTCTGAATAACAATTTCATTCAAAAGCATGTTCAATACATGCTTTTTTTCTGCGAATGAAATAAGAGGGGAGGAGATATGAAAAAAGTAATACTTCTGAAAACGGTCTGCTGCGTCATCTGTCTGTTTATGACAGGTGTCCTTCTGAAATACGCTTCTAAACTATATCTGCAGAAAGAGATCAGTCTTGTAACAGTATGTATTGCCGCAAAGGATATCGCTCCGCGGACACAGATCAAAAAGGAAGATGTGATGGAGATCCGGGTACCGGCAGTTTATACGGATCCGTTCGCTTATATCAGTATGGGGGATATCATCGGGAAATATACTGATATCCAGGGGAAGATTCCCGCCGGATCCCTGTTTTACAGATCCATGCTGTATGACAAGGATGATCTCCCGGATCATCCGCTTTCATTATTGCGGACAGGACAGTCATCCTATGCGCTGCAGACAGACGCAGCTCTATTAGGCAGCGTGAGGGCAGGGGTGCGTGTGGATGTCTATGTTACGATTGAAAAAGAGGATCATAAACCGCTGACAGGATGCCTGATCGAAAGCGCACGGGTCATATCCGTGAAGGATCATCAGGGGATCTCCCTGGAAGATGAAGACAGTTCACAGGTTCCGTATATGACGGAAATAGCAGTAAACAGAAGTGATCTGGAATATCTGTCCCTGGCGGACTCTGTCGGGAAGATACGGCTTTTTCCTTCCGAAGATCCGTATGATACAGCTAAGGAAGCAGTCCTGATGAAAGAGTCACCGGTCACTGAATATCTGAAAAAACTCAGAAACTGAAAAGAGCAGAACGTCGGTTCCGCTCTTAAATCATTTGATCGTCTGTTTTATGGAAGGTATCATCTTGAGATCATACGGTGTTGTCTGGTAAACAAAGTAGTTCAGCCAGTTGGAATACAGCAGATGCGCGCTGGATCTCCAGGTGTTTCTCGGCATTTTTGTGTCATCATCATCCGGATAATAGTTCTCGGGAACATGGATCGGAAGACCGGCATTCTTGTCACGTCTGTATTCCGCATCCAGCGTCAGGGTATCATATTCCGAATGACCTGTGATGAAGATCTGTGTTCCGCCGTTTGTGGAAACTGCATAGATTCCAGCTTTTTCACTTTCAGCAAGGATCTTGAGTTCCGGTACATTCAGGATCTCTTCCTTCAGAATCGAAGTATGGCGGGAATGCGGTGTCAGGAAGACATCGTCAAAGCCGCGGAAGAGGATCGGATTCTTATGCGTGACAGTATGTTCGAATACGCCGAACAGCTTTTCTTTCAACGGAACCTTGTGAATTCCGTAATGATAATACAGCGCTGCCTGCGCACCCCAGCAGATGTGGAATGTGCTGTAGACATGCGTTTTGGACCATTCCATGATCTCACAGAGTTCTTCCCAGTAGTTCACTTCCTCAAATGCAAGATGCTCTACAGGTGCCCCGGTAATGACCATGCCGTCAAATGTCCGGTCTTTGATCTCGGAAAATGTTTTATAAAATGTCAGCATGTGATCTTTACTGACATGTGTAGCTTCATGCGTATCTGTACGCATCAGTTCCAGTTCCACCTGGAGAGGTGTGTTTCCGAGAAGACGGGCCAGCTGTGTTTCGGTCGCGATCTTCGTGGGCATGAGATTCAGGATCAGGATCTGAAGCGGGCGGATCTGCTGTGTCTCCGCACGCATCGTATCCATGACGAATATATTCTCATTCTCCAGAGTTTCTCTTGCCGGAAGACCCATCTGAATCTTAATGGGCATAAGGCTTTACCTCTCCGGCTCCAGTGCCTGTTTCAGATCCTCAATAATATCATCGACATTTTCAATGCCTACAGAAAGACGGATCAGATCCGGAGAAACACCGGCTGCGATCAGTTCTTCATCACTCATCTGTCTGTGTGTAGAGGAAGCGGGGTGGAGAACACAGGTATGCGCATCCGCAACATGTGTTGCGATGATGGCTACCTTCAGTTTCTTCATGAATGCTTCAGCTGCTTTCCGTCCTCCTTTGACTCCGAAGGAAATAACGCCGCATGTACCGTTGGGCATGTATTTCTGAGCCAGAGCATAGTATTTATTGGAAGGAAGACCGGGGAAATTGACCCATTCGACCTGTTCCTGCGCTTCCAGGAATTCAGCGACCTTCTGTCCGTTTTCACAATGTCTCTGCATGCGCACAGCAAGAGATTCCAGTCCGAGATTCAGCAGGAATGCATTCATCGGTGCCTGTATTGAACCGAGATCACGCATCAGCTGGGCAGTTGCTTTTGTGATGAACGCGCCTCCCAGGCCGAATTTTTCCGCATAAGTGATGCCGTGATAGGATTCATCCGGTGTTGTGAGTCCCGGGAATTTATCCGCATGTGCAAACCAGTCAAATTTGCCGGAGTCAACGATACATCCGCCGACGGCAGCGTCGTGACCGTCCATATATTTTGTGGTGGAATGCGTTACGATATCAGCTCCCCATTCGATCGGTCTGCAGTTGACCGGTGTGGCAAATGTGTTGTCTATGATCAGCGGAACACCGTGTTTATGCGCCGCTTTTGCAAAACGTTCGATATCAAATACGATCAGGGCAGGGTTGGCCAGGGTTTCCCCGAATACGCACTTTGTATTCGGCTTGAAAGCGGCTTCCAGTTCTTCGTCGCTGCAGTCAGGATCAACAAAGGTAAAATCGATTCCCATCCTGCGCATCGTTACATTGAACAGGTTGAAGCTTCCGCCGTAAATCGTGGAAGAAGAGATGACGTGGTCACCGGCACCGGCCAGATTAAATACGGAAAAGAACGTGGCAGCCTGTCCGCTGGACGTCAGCATCGCTGCCGTGCCGCCTTCCAGTGCTGCGATCTTTGCGGCAACATAATCATTCGTCGGATTCTGCAGTCTTGTGTAGAAATACCCGCTTGCTTCAAGGTCAAACAGTTTTCCCATATCCTCGCTTGTATCATACTTGAATGTTGTGCTCTGTACGATCGGCACCATTCTGGGTTCACCGTTTCCCGGTACATATCCAGCCTGTACACATTTTGTCTCAGTTTTCATAAGTCGCCTCCGTAAACATATATTGTAAAAAGTATATCATTATTTCTGTATAAATGAGATAAAAACAGGACTGCTTCCGGTAAATTATTCTTGCTTTATATCATCTTTTCATGTATTATCATTATTGCTTTACGGCGGCTGTGGTGAAGTTGGTTAACACACTGGATTGTGGCTCCAGCATTCGTGGGTTCGAGTCCCATCAGTCGCCCGAATCTGGATATAAACCGCATACCTATGCGGTTTTTTCATGTTTTACAAGTTTTTTCACCCCATTTTGAGAAGATTTGTGAGAAGATTCTTCTAAAAATTGAAGCATTTTCATATCTTTTTGATCCAGAAGAGTAATAGAAGGAGGAATGTTATGGATACAATAGATTTCTTATTAGACCTTGAAAAAGGTAGGAAGGCAGAGGTGCTTGTCATGAACGCTTTCAGGCGCAAAGGATATGATGTTATGGATTTAACAAAAATCCCTTTGTTCTGAAAAAAGGACATGCTCCTGTTGAGGTCAGCGATCAGTTTTTCTCTTGGATCTGTGGTTTTAAGAAGAAGGCAAAGATATTAACTCCTTCTCATGTAGTTCATGATTTTGAAAAATACCTTTCTCCTGTTTTCGTCATGGCCTTTCCATAAAAAGTGGAAACCCTCTTTCTTTGAACATTTCTACTTGACTTAAGTTATCGAATTTTTGTGC
>CACZPD010000128.1 GCA_902782955.1 uncultured Erysipelotrichaceae bacterium | reverse complement strand
TCAGCTGGTCAAGTCTGTCAGCGGAATATGTATCCGGCACTTCGATATGGATGGAACCATTCCAGTTATCCGGTCCGTAGTTATTCAGTACCAGATCGTAGGCACCGTGTACATCCTCAAAACTCTCAACGGTTTTATAAATATCTCTGGCCAGTTCTGCATCGTTGCTTTCTCCCAGGATCCGGGATATCGTTTCCTTCAGCATTTCTATGCCGGATTTGATGATCACACCGGAAATGATGACACCCAACCACGCTTCCAATGAAACGTGGAAAACAATAAAGATAATGGCTGCAGCCAGGGTGGATATGGAAATCACGGAATCCAGCAGGGCATCCTGACCGGAATTGATCAGGGAATCGGAGTTTACCCTGACACCTACAGATTTTACATGCCGGCCGAGCAGGATCTTGACGATGGCAGCTGCGGCTACGATGATCAGGGATACTGTCGTATAATCAGGCGTTTCCGGATGGATGATCTGTTTGACCGACTCCGTGAATGATGTAATACCTGCATACAGCACGATAACGGATATGATCAGGGCACTCAGATACTCTGTCCGTCCGTATCCGAAAGGATGTTTCTTGTCAGGCTCTCTGCCGGCAAGCTTTGTCCCTATGATCGTGATCAGGGAACTTCCTGCATCGGAAATATTGTTGACGGCATCCAGTACGATGGCGATCGATCTTGTCATGAGGCCGATCACTGCTTTGAAAGCTGCCAGGAATACATTTGCCGCAATACCGATGATGCTGGTTTTAATGATCGTCTTTTCACGGGAAGTTTCTTTTTCTTCCTGTGTTTTCAAATCCTTTAATCCTGCCATAGAGTTCTCCTTGTTTTAACTGATTGTCCCGTGTTTGTCTGTGTCAGTCCATTTCCGGCAAATCTTCTTCCGCAGAAGCCATGATGGCATCGACATCGGCACCATCGATATCGAGTCCTGCGGCTTTGATCTGTTTTATATCCCGAATACCATAGAAATTTTCTGCCAGGGATTTGATATATCCAAAACCGAATTCTTCCGGTACGTAGCAGCCGCCGGCGGTGGTCACATAGAAAAGTTTCCCTGCGCGGCAGAGACCCTGCGGGAATCCTTCTTCTGTATATCTGAAAGTGATCCCGGTCACATTGATCTGCTCAAAATACTGCTTTAATGAAGCGGGGAAGGAAAGATCCCAGTACGGTGCAGCGATCACGATGATCTCTGCTTCCGCAAACTGCCGTGCCGGATCAAACATGGTATCACTATAATCACCTTCCGAGATCAGCCGGTCACGCCTGCTGAGGAAAGCTTCATCGACAACAGGGAAGGCAATATCCTTAAGGCAAATTTCCTCATATGGCTGATCCAGCTTTTTCAGCAGTTTGTCAGCGAGTATTTTGGTTCTGGAGTCTTTTCGTACACATGCATTAATAAATAAAACCGGTTTTTTCATACAGCTCCTCATTCGCATTTTGTTGATGTTATTTATGGTTATTATACCGCATCAGGCGTATCTCGATTCCATAATCAACAAGCACATTTCATTATTCTTTTACATGAAATATGAATGATAGTAAAATATTAGTATAGATACCGCAGTCAGGAAATGCTGTGTTTTTTCCGTAATTGCGGCCGGAGGAAAATCCATATGAAAAGAATAATGTTTTTATTCCTGTCAGCTGTGATGACAGCCGCTCTGGTGTCCTGCAGCGGTCCGACATCACTTCCCGATGAACCTTATGAAGCAGTTTCCTATCATTTATATCCGGCACCGGAGAATGCGTATGTCGGAGACACTATGCCGTATGTAACAGATGACGGCGAACTGGAATTATATTATCTGTATGATACAGATCATAATGGACAGGCATATCATCCCATATACAAATACTCCACGAAAGATCTGTGCGGATATGAAGATCACGGGATGGTCCTGAAATTCGGTTTAATGTCAGAACCGGATCCTGCCATCGGTACAGGGTCTGTCATGAAGGACAACGACGGACTTTATCATCTCTTCTACACCGGTCATAATGATACCGGCAACAACGGCAAGGGAAAAGAGTGTGTCATGCACGCAACCAGTACGGACCGCCAGAACTGGGTAAAGATTCCGGAAGATACATTCTACAGCCCGGAAAATTATTCAAAAGATGATTTCCGAGACCCTGAGGTATTCTGGTCTGATGAAGAACAGTGCTACTGGCTTCTGATCGCAGCGCGTGAGAACACGCTGGGCGGTGTAGTCGCAAAGTATACTTCTGATGATCTGAAGCACTGGGAATTCCAGGGACCGATCTACAGTCCGCTTGCACAGTATATGCTGGAATGTCCGGATCTGTTCAAAATCGGGGATAAATACTATCTGACATACAGCTGGGACTGTGTAACGTATTATGCCTATGGTGACAGTCCGAACGGACCGTTTACCGCACCGGCTGACAACATTTTTGACGGCAACGGCTTTATTTTCTACGCTGCCAAGACAGCACAGCTGAATGACGCGGTATATCTCTGCGGCTGGCTCGGACGTGCAGGTCTGGAAGATGATTCCGGCATTTATCAATGGGCAGGAAGTATTCTGAATCACCAGCTTGTGCAGAAAGAGGATGGTTCGCTTGGTGTCAAGGCACCGGATACATTTAAAAACTATTTCACGGCTGACAAACCTTTCAAGGCAGTGAAAAAAGCGGGCAAAACAAAGATCAAAGACAATACGGTCAGCCTGACTGCAGAAGGGGAAAAATACGCGATGGCGGATATGGGCACACGTCCCGCAACCGTTCTCCTGGAATGCGATGTGAAGCTTGACGCAGAAGGTGTAGCGGGGTTTGCCTTCGGCGGCAGTGAGAATGATGAGACCTATACAGTCCTCTGCCTCGACGCAAAGAACGGAAAACTCCACTACGAAGGATACGAGATCTCTGATCTTGAAGCCTTTGATCCTGTTGCTTTCACTAAGTTTGATTTCTCCAAAACGGATACACACCATGTAACGCTCGTCTGCGAGAATGAGATCGTTGTGCTCTATATCGATGATACGAAAGCCTTCAGCTCAAGAATCCGTCATTCGATCAACGGCGCACATATCGGATTATTTGCGGCAGAAGGCAGTGCGGAATTTTCAAATATAACAATGAAACTGCCGCAGTAGTTCAAGGGGTATTTGCATTGATCACTGTCAGTGAAGCGATCGTAAAAATGATCGATTTGTGCCATGGCAGCCAGTATGATATCTGCCATTTCATGAAAGTCTGGGCTTATGCCAGGACGATCGGTGAGAGTGAATGCCTGGATGAAAGAACACAGCGGATCCTGGAATTTACGGCAATCGTGCATGATATTGCATGTCCGTCACTGCGGAAAGAATACGGAAACTCCCCGCATGACCTGCAGGAAAAATTCGGTTCGTCGCTTGTGAGGGAATTTTACAGCGATGCCGGTATGGACAGCGGGATGCTGGAGCGTATCTGCTATCTCGTAGGTCATCATCATACTTATAACAGTGTTGACGGGATGGATTATCAGATCCTCCTGGAGGCGGATTTCCTGACCAATGCCGGTGAACAGGATAAATACCGGAAAGTCGCCGACAGATTCCGTGACAGTGTCTTCAGGACAAAAACAGGTCTGGCTTTGCTTGACAGTATGTATAAAGAACAGGAAATCTGAATAAAAAAGAAAATCCGGAACAGGTATCCGGATTTTTTGCTTGCTTTAAGAAAAGCTTTGGTTCAGAAAAGTCATCTGAATGAATTGGATTTACAATGTAAAGAAGAATATACATTCATGTGTATGTCCGTTTTCGGTGCGGAGTTCGTGATCTTTGGGAAGCTCGGCAATTTCGATCAGTTTGCCGCCCAGATACTCACATGTGTTCCTGGATGCAAGATTTCCGGGATTGCAGGTGATGAACACATGATCCATTCCAAGCATTTTTGCCAGACGGAACAGCAGCCTGCATGCTTTTGCGGCATAGTGATGCCCCCGGTATCCTTCGTCGATTTCATATGCGATATGACCGCTGTAATACAGTTCCTTTATATAGCCTGTTTTCAGATCGCAGTATCCGATCTTATTGCCTTGTTTATCACATATCAGAAAACAGTATGCGGGAACTCTCTTTCTTTCCGGATCCGCTTCCCTGATCCTTTCCAGGACCAGTTTGATCTCGTCATCTTCCAGAAAACCTGTATCTAAAAAATCCATAATGATCCTTTATGAGTCAGACCGGTTTTCTTTCAGCATCCTTTTCTTCCGCTTTTGTGATCCTCGATCGAGCACGCACCGACAGAACCGTATTCGATCAGTCCTGCATCTGCCGGATCAATGGATATCCTGCCGTCTTCAAATACGAACGCGGGAATACCTACATCGCCGATTTCCTTGCAGTGATCAAAAACAGGGCTGTTGTCCCGGAGTCTTGTGAAGGCACCCATGTTCCGGATATTCTCGCCGATATTGATGTATTCAAATTCATCTTCGCGGCCCTTGATCTGTTCGTGAACATAATCGCAGTAAGGGCAGGTAGGCATTCCGTAGATCTTAATCATTTTTGTTTTCCTCCGTCATATTCATTATATATGTTTTTCTCACAGAATCTCTTTTCATGCATTTCGATATCAACGGTCAATGCAGATCATATTGTGCTTCATCGCGATCAGGTTTCATCAGCGCAGGCTTCACGCGTCGCAATAAGGAGGGAATCACAGGGGTTCAAAGAAAAAACCAGCTGTTACAGCTGGTTTTGTTCTGAAACCTTTCAGTTTATCGTGGATTATTGACGGGCAAATACAGTCACGACATGAATATACGGATCATTGCCGATATATTCTCTCATCAGAACATCTTCTGCCGGATCATAAATATATGTCTCTTCGTCAGAAGATACAGCGTCTGCCGCAGTGACAATAAAGCTGCCGTTTTCGTCAGTCTTCCAGGTAACCGGTGTTTCCATTTTGTCCGGTCCGTCGACTGTCACGAAAGTTCCTGTTCCGTTTTCATTGAATGTGTAGACGTTTTCCTTTTCTCCGTAAAGGGAAGCGTGATCAGCTTCCTGTACTTCAGCCGGGTTTTCGCCTTCTTTTTCGGAAACGAGAACTTTGCTGAGCTGCCAGGAGCCGACGACAGCGGCCTTATTTGTTTCAGGATCAGCTGATTCTTCAGCCTTTTTCGCTGTTGAGCATGCAGTCATGCTCATCGCAAGTGCGGATGCTGCTAAGATAGCCGCAATTCTATTGCGTTTCATATTTTATTCTTTCCTCCGTTTTAAATGCTTTTCAGCACTAAATTCAGTTTACTCATTTTTCCAGACTTATCAATATCCGTTTCTTAAGATATCGGTTTCATTCAGAAAATCAGATCGTATAAAGCGTTTTTATCAGGATCTCAGCGGGTTTCGGTATGAGACCTCATTTTCTTTATTTCTTCCAGAAAAACAGCTGATGCCCGTGAAAGGGGACGATATTGCTTCCAGGCAAAAACCAGGCGAAGTCTGAGTTCCGGTTCAAACGGAAGAAATACAAGAGGGGAACTGTCATCACAATGTACCAGCCCTTCCAGGGAGAAAGCAGCCCCGACTCCATGCTCAGCGAGAATGGATTTGTTGTAGATGAGGTTGCCTGTACCTGCTACATTCAGCAGATCCTGCGGAATGGAAAACAGCTGTGCGTAATAGTCATATGAGAGGGAAGGGCGGCTCGAGAGCAGCAGCGGCAGGCCGATCAGATCATTTGATGTGATCCTGCTTTTTGAAGCAAGCGGATGATCCCTGCGCAGCAGGAAGCCAAGCCGGTCGCTGTAGGGAAGGGTAATCGTTTCACAATGATCAAAGGAAAACGGTTCCAGCATGACGGCAAAATCAAGGATCCCTGAGCGCAGCCGTTCATAGACATCGTCAAGATTGCCGCTGTAGAAATGAAAACGGATATCCGGATACTTCTGACGCAGGGAGTATATCGCATCCGCGATCATATGCATACCCGGGCTTTCTGCCGCACCGATAAATACATCCCCGCTGATCGTTTCGTCTGATTCCGATAATTCATATGGGATTCTGTCAGCCAGTTCCAGTATTTCTTCTGCCCGGTGAAGGAGGGTTTCTCCTTTGGCGGTCAGACGCAGTTTTCTGCCGGCACGCTCGAACAGAAGGCAGCCCATTTCCTTCTCCAGTTCGGCAATTTGATAAGATAAAGCCGGCTGTGATACATTCAGTACGGCAGCTGCGGATGTCATGTTCAGTTCTTTTGCGACAGCCGCAAAGTAACGCAGGGACCGGAATTCCATATTATTCTCCTTATTATAAAAAATACTTATCAATATATATTTATTATAAGTATTTCATATTCTTTTGGGAAGACCATATACTATGTATGTAAAGCAGGAGGCATAGTATGAAAAAAGGCGGATTTATGTATGCGGTCGTAGCTGTATGTACATGTCTGATGGCATTCGGGACAATGGGCCTCGTCAATGCGTACGGTGTATTCTATAAGCCTATGGCAGATGCCCTTAACACAGGTACAGGTGCAGTTACGCTGCATATGTCTATATCAAATCTCATCGCAGGTCTTTCCACACCGTTTGTAGCAAAGATGATCTCGCGCAATATTCCGATCAAGCAGATTCTCGCTCTCGGTGCAGGCATGATCCTGCTGTCCGGTCTCGTCATCGGTATAAGCGACAATGTCCTGATCATGGATATTGCGGCAGTCTTCCGGGGAATCGGATTTGCGGCAGCTTCCATGATGATCATCACCCTGATGATCGGCAACTGGTTCGTAAAACTCCGCGGTACCCTGACCGGTATTGCATTGTCTTTTTCAGGCATCGGTTCAGCTCTGGCATCACCGGTTCTCTCATCTTTGATCCAGTCGATCGGTTACCAGAAGACATATCTCGGGTTCGTCATCGTTACAGCAGTCACGATACTCCCGGCTTTGCTGATCTGTCCTCTGAAACCGCAGGATATCCGCATGCGTCCTTATGGTGAAAATGAAGTGCAGACAGATACGAAAGCACAGAAGCAGGAGAGCGGGATCCCGTTTACAACAAGATCTGCGATATTCGCTGTTCTGGTATGCTTTGTTCTTTCCATCGTTATCCTGACCAGTCTTTCTTCCCATCTCTCCGCACTTGCGCAGACATACGGCTATGATCCTTCGATCGGCGCACTGCTTCTGTCAGCAGCGATGATCGGCAATGTCGTATCAAAGTTCGCTCTCGGTGCCATGACAGACAGGATCGGCGCTTTCAAAGGCGTAATCTGCATGCTGGTGACATCATTTGCCGGACTCTTCCTGATCCTGACAAATCCGGGCGGATCCATGATCCTGCTTGCAGGCGCATTCCTGTACGGCACATGTTTCTCGATCGGTTCCCTGGGCATCTCCATGATGACCAGGACGCTCTACGGCGACGCTCAGTATGGAAATGCATATTCAATCATCACACTCGTTACCAGTGTCGCTTCCGCCATCGGTGTTACGCTGATCGGCTTCTTATATGATATGACCGGTTCCTATGCCGTATCTGTGATCGGCGGCATGATCCTGATCGCTGCAGCATTCGTGTGTCTGTTAACGATCATGCGTTCTTCCCGCAGGAAAACAGCGTGATCCTGACATTTGAATCTGATAATACGATAAATTAGATCTGACTGAAGAACTGTTTGCCGGCTGAACGAAGAAGTCAGATCTTTTTTCTTTGTAAAGAAAAACGCTGATCTTGCAGGGTATGTGCAGGTATCAGCGTTTTGTCATTTATTCAGGAATGTTTTAGTTTATCGTGCCTGTTTTCTCCAGGCTGAAGCGCCGAGTACACCGACGACGGCATGCGGTACATAGAGCTCTTCAAGATACCGGATCTCATCCTCGCTGAGCTCCAGGTTCACAGCCCCGACAGCGCCGTCAATATGGGAAACCTTTGTTGCGCCTACCACAGGGGAAGTGACTTTTGTCAGAAGCCATGCAAGGGAAATCTCCGTCATGGATACTCTTTTTCTGTCAGCGAGTTCACTGACGCGTTCGATGATCCTGGCATCCTGTTCAGTTGTCGCGTCATATTTTGTTTTCGCGTAGGCATCCAGTTCAAGCCGTTTGGATGTTTCTCCGGGTTTCCTTGACAGCCTTCCGGAAGCCAGGGCACTGTATGGCGTCATTGCGATTTGATCTTCCAGACAGAGATTCCTGAGCTCTCTTTCATCTTCCCTGGCGAGCAGGTTGTAATGGCTCTGCACGGAAACAAACGGTGTCAGTCCTTCTTTCTCAGCCAGGGCATTCGCCTTGGCAAGCTGCCATGACCAGCAGTTGGAAATGCCGATCGCCCTGATCTTGCCTGCCATTTTTGCTTCATGAAGTGCTTTCATGGATTCATGAACAGGGGTGTTGTAATCCCAGCTGTGCATGATATAGAGATCGATATGATCAGTTCCGAGTCTTGTCAGAGAATCATCAATACATTTATTGATCCATTCAGTTCCTGTAAACTGATTCAGCGCTTCACCGAAACGAGGAGTATACTTTGTCGCTATTACAACTTTATCCCTGACATCCTTCAGCGCTTTTCCGATAAACTCTTCGCTGGTGCCGCTCTGATAAGCCATTGCGGTATCAAAGAAAGTGATACCCT
>CACZPD010000127.1 GCA_902782955.1 uncultured Erysipelotrichaceae bacterium | reverse complement strand
CCGTTTCGCTGACCATATATTTCACCATCGCCCAGACCGTACTGGGAATAGGAGCCTGATACGAACGCGGCCCGCCACGGCGGGCCGTTTCCCCGCAAAAATATTAATAATTTTTCGCTGCGCTATTGCATTGTCGGATATTTATGATATACTGAATTCACCTGAGGCGAAAAGGCCTTTTTTTAGTGTGAAAAAATAATTACAGTTGAAGGAGTTCAGATAATGAGAGTTAAGGTTACCCTCGAATGCACAGAGTGCAAGCAGAGAAATTACGACACAAAGAAAAACAAAGATCGTCCCAAGGAGAGGATGGAGATCAAGAAGTACTGCAGATTCTGCAAAAAGCACACACTTCACAAGGAAACCAAGTAAGGGTATTCCCGGAGGCAGTAAATGGCAAAGAATAATGCTAACACCAAAAGAGAATTTTTCCTCGTAAGGTGGATCAAGGCTCTTTTCAATTATTTTGCGGAAAGCTACAGAGAGCTCAAAAAAGTGTCATGGCCCAACCGCAGCGAGCTGTTCAAGAGCACAATGGTCGTCATCGTGATAGTGGCCCTCACAGCCCTGCTCGTGTTCCTTTTCGACACGATCTTCACATGGCTGACCGGATGGTTCTACAACTTCTTCTAATCGATAAGGAAGGAAATGCAATATGAGCGATTCTAACGGCGCAAAGTGGTACGTGGCTCATACTTATTCCGGATACGAAAACAAGGTCAAGGCAAACATAGAAGCTACGGTTCAGAGCAGAAACATGGAGGACGTCATACTTGAGGTAGTGGTGCCGATGTACGACGTCGAAGAGACCAAGAACGGTGAAAGAAAGGTCGTTTCCAAGAAGATCTTCCCATCCTATGTTCTGGTGAATATGTACATGACGGATGAATCCTGGTACGTGGTAAGAAACACCAGAGGAGTCACCGGATTCGTCGGGCCCGCCAGCAAGCCGGTACCCCTTACAGACAGGGAGCTTGCGGGACTGGGCATCAAGACTGCGGCTGCACCGGCCGAAGCGCCTGAGCCGGAGCCCAAGGCACCCGTTCCGACCATCGATGTCAAGGTCGGGGACCGCACAGAGATCACGGACGGTTCATTCAGCGGGAACGAGGGCACAGTTGAAGAGATTAATATGGGCGGACACAAGATAAAGGCGAGCATCTACATGTTCAACACTCAGACACTTATAGAACTGGATTTCTCGCAGATCAAAAAAATAGAGTTATAATATTTCGGAGGAATACCAAAAATGGCAAAAAAGGTTACAGGAATTATAAAATTACAGATACCTGCAGGAAAAGCGACCCCGGCACCCCCGGTAGGTCCCGCGCTTGGTCAGCACAGCGTCAACATCATGCAGTTCTGCAAGGAGTACAACGCAAGAACTGAAAAGCAGGCCGGCCTGATCATCCCTGTCGTTATCACGGTCTATCAGGATTCCACATTCACATTCGTCACCAAGACGCCCCCCGCGGCAGTCCTGATCAAGAAGGCTCTCGGACTGGAGACAGCATCTGGAAAGCCCAACAAGCAGAAGGTCGGCACCCTCACAAAGGCTCAGGTCAGAGAGATCGCCGAGACCAAGATGCCGGATCTCAACGCAGCCAGCATCGAAGCGGCCATGAGCATGGTGGCCGGAACAGCAAGAAGCATGGGAGTTCTGGTGGAGGAGTAATCCTTCATCCGGGATTAACATATAAAACGCCGCTATTGTGGGAGGCGTAATACCACAGAAAGGTCAAAATGAAAAAGGCAAAGAATTACTTAGCCAAGAAAGAGATCCTTGAAAAGGGCAAGCTTTACGATCTGGAAGAAGCACCTGCTCTCGTAAAGAAGCTCGCAACAGCAAAGTTTGATGAGACCATCGAGCTGCACGTAAAGCTGGGCGTTGACTCCCGTCACGCGGATCAGCAGGTCAGAGGAGCCATCGTTCTTCCCCATGGTACCGGACGTACCACCAGAGTGCTCGTGTTCGCAAAGGGCGCCAAGGCAGAGGAAGCGACCCAGGCAGGAGCTGACTTCGTAGGAGCCGAAGAGTTCATCGACAAGATCCAGAAAGAAGGCTGGCTGGATTTCGACGCGGTCATCGCTACCCCCGACATGATGGGTGTCGTAGGCCGTCTCGGTAAGATCCTCGGTCCCCGCGGACTCATGCCCAACCCTAAGACCGGTACCGTTACCATGGATGTAGCCAAGGCCGTCAATGACGCCAAGGCCGGTAAGATCGAGTACAGACTCGACAAGACCAACATCATCCACTGCCCGGTAGGTAAGGCAAGCTTCAGTGATGAAGCCCTCGCTGAGAACATCGATACCCTTATCGATACCATCAGAAAGGCAAAGCCCGCCGCTGCAAAGGGACAGTATTTCAAGAGCGTCACCGTGGCATCCACGATGAGCCCCGGAATCAAGATCAACGTCGCAAAACTGTAAAAACTGTTGCAATCATGTCAGAGGCGTGCTATAATACAGCACGCAAAATGAATAACAGCCAGAGACAACAGGTGCCCGAAAGGCTTAAATATCCTGTCGAGGTGGAAGTATCATCTGAGATCAGAAGACTCTTTTGCCCTGCGGCTGAAGAGTCTTTTTTAGGCTGTTACACCCATATTTCAACAAGGAGGTAGCACGATGTCATCTGAAAAAATTCTCGAAGGCAAGAAAGCGATCGTAAGTGAGATCACAGAGAAGATGCAGAATGCCGAGTCCTTCGTGCTGGTGGATTACCAGGGTCTGAGCGTTGAACACGCAACGAACCTCAGGAAAATCGCCAGAGAGGCCGGAGTGGACTACAAGGTCTACAAGAACACATTCATGCGTTTCGCTGCAAAAGCCTGCGGATACGATGAACTGACAGAAGCTCTCGAGGGTATCACGGCAGTCGCGTTCTGCGACAATGACGCGGTCGCACCCGCAAAGGTCATTTACGACTACGTCACCGCCAACAAGCTTCAGACCCTCAAATTCAAGGGCGGCGTTGTGGAAAAGAAGGTGACTTCCGCAGAGGAAGTAAACTCCATCGCACAGCTCCCGTCAAAGGACGTCATGATCGCCAGAGTTCTCGGCAGCATGAACGCACCCATCTCGAACTTCGTATATGCTCTCGACGCGATCAGAAAGCAGAAGGAAGAGGCTACAGCTTAACAGGCTGAACACTATTTAAATTTCGAAAGGATATTAAAAATGAGCGAAAAATTCGATGCAATCATTGAAAGCATTAAAGGTATGACAGTTCTCGAACTCAGCGAACTGGTCAAGGCAATGGAAGAGGAATTCGGAGTAAGCGCTTCAGCACCCGTTGTAGCTGTAGCAGCAGGCCCCGCAGTGGAAGTTGAAGAGAAGACAGAGTGGGATGTTATGCTCACCGATGTCGGTGCTGAGAAGCTCAAGGTCGTCAAGGCCGTCAGAGAAGCCACCGGTCTTGCTCTTAAGGAAGCAAAGGATCTGGTCGACAACGCACCCAGCAAGCTGAAGGAAGCCATCTCCAAGGAAGAGGCAGAGCTCATCGTCAACAAGATCGCCGAAGCAGGCGGAAAGTGCGAGCTCAAGTAATCCGGCTTTTCACAGAAATCCAGGGGAGCTGTTCCGAAATGACTTACGTCATGGAAGGAACAGCTCCTTTTCTCTTTCATAGTAAGGAGCGTGATCCCCCGGAAATATGGTGCCCGAAGCGATCAGTCTGCCGCAGCTGAACGGCCGGGGCTCTGTATTCCCCGAATGCGTCACTGCCCCTCATGCCGCCCCACGCATGAGGGGCTGAACACACTGTCATTAAAAGCAGAAAGCTCTGCAGGATACCTTCTTATCCCATGGCGTCATCATCCAGGGAACAGCATGACAAAAGCCTTGCCGACGATGCTTATGAGGGGGGACAACTCAGAATTTTAAAGAACCGAAGAAATGATTATCTACAAAAGACAGCGTTGAGTGATAAAACAGATCCCTGTCCGCACCCCCTACCCCTTGCCCACTAAATTTCGTCCAATTATTGCAGAACTGTAAGGTTTTATTGTGTTATATAGATGAACAGTAATATGTATTGTATAATAGCAATGTATTATTATATATAAGGGGGATATTATGAAGAAAACAATTGCTTTTATAGTTGTGCTAACTTTGATAATTATTCCATTTTCCACGACATTTGCAGGTACAGATGCGGATGATGAAATCATTACGATTGAAGATATCATTGATTTGTTCCCGGAAATAGAAGAAAAGGTGAAAGATGCCTTATCCAACGAAGTAAATAGATCTGCTGAACCGGAGTATGTGTATTCAAAAAAAATAAATGAATGTAATTACATGTTTACGATATACACAGATGATTCTTTTTCACTATTGATAGAGTATGCGCCAGAAGCTATCAGCGAGATAAGATCCACATATAACAAACTGTTTAAGTATATGTATAACTATACACATCTAACAACTCAGTGTATTCTGTATAATCGAGTTTACTATAACTATACAGGTAATAATACTGCCCCTATTATATTATATAATACGGTTGATACAGCTAATGCGCATATCGTTGACTATGGGGTAAATAGTGCGCAAACATATGCATACTCGATGGCTAACGGCTATTATGTTGTGTTAGAAATTGGTGGCTATCCAGTATATGATTATTGTGTTGGTTTATATGTCAATGCTACTGCGGATGAAGGACACAATTTTTTGGTAGACTCTGGAGCAACAACAATTTATCCATAAATACTTTTAGAGACTGGGTAATTCTACTTTCACACTAACAGCATATCAACAATCAAAATGAAAACTAAACTACGGAATATACTAGAGTGGTTATTTGTTTTCCCATCAGCAGTTAATCGAAAATGCAGCGGTTTGAACGATAATGTCAGAAAGACAGCTGTATTCCTGGCCTGGCTTGTATATATCTCCCTGATTCTGATGATCGCAGTAAATATAAGTGCATATATAAACCGTAATTTGAGCGGGCTATATGTGACCGTTGAATACACTTCACGCACTGACCAGAACACGGGAGAAATGTACATAGGCGCAGCCAGCAATCTTCCCGAGGGCACAAGGATGCTGATAATGCTTACCAACGAAGCAGGTCAAAGCATGAAGGCCGAGTTCGCTATGGGAAAATACGGCGTCGGACTGACTCCTGTAAGCGTTTTTGACAGTTTGCCGGACGGGAAATATGAGATCACAATTGAAATGATACCGCCTTTCGAACAGCCGGACACCGTTCAGAATGTGATTGGTAAAAACGGAGACAATCTTCGAGGAGAGTATGCGGTCCGGATCCGCGGTAATTCAGGAGACTATAAAACTATATCATACAAGCAAAAGCAGGGCTATTATATCTTCAATTGACGAATCGCCGCCGCACGCTCGCGACTTCATGAGTCAGGCGGCACCACACACACTTTCTGAAAAATCAATAATTGTTTAGAGGACTTTTCCTCCTCCTGTGCCTATATTGTTCATGAAATATAAAACGGGGAAACTGTTTTTCGGCATCCGGTTCAGTGGCAGATGTTTTCAGCGTTTTCAACAGCACATCTGCAATTGCTGCACACTGTCTATATTACTGAGCGCTATAACCTTCATGGAGGTACCCGGTTTGAAGATATCCACCGCATACAGCGTAAAGATCAAACATTACAATCATATCTTCAATGATACGGTAAAGATCTACCGCAGCGCATTGGATATGCTCAT
>CACZPD010000126.1 GCA_902782955.1 uncultured Erysipelotrichaceae bacterium | reverse complement strand
CGAACTGGTTCGGGCTCGGAAGTGCAGCCACAAAATCCGCTTTATCCGGAAAATAGACTGTCGCGGTTGGCGGGACCGGTGTCGGAGAGTCCTGAACTTCGACACGTTCGATAATAAATTCTTCCTCTGTCGCTGTAGGTTCGGGCTCTGCTGTAGCAGTCGGCTCCGGTGTATCTGTAGGTACAGGTGTGAAGGTGGGCGTCGCTGTCGGCATAGCTTCGAAAGTCTGCGTCAGGTGAAGTGCCGCAGTCTGTTCCAGCGCTTTATAATCGACCGGTTCTTCCTTCGGACCGATCAGAGAACAACCCGCAGCCAATACTGCGAATACAATCAACAATAATAACAATTTCTTTCTGATCAATTCGAATCCCTCCTTACTCTCTTTTAAATTATAACAGAAATGGCGAAAGAGAGTACTCTTTCACCATTGATATTTTTAATTAATTCAGCCCCGTTTGACCGGGGCTGATTTTGTTTAATTATTTCTTGGCCAGAGCGTCGCGGATCTCGGTCAGAAGCTTCACTTCTTCACTCGGTTCGGCAGGAGCAGCGGCAGCTTCTTCTTCGGCCTTCTTGGAGGCAATTTCTGTCGCCTTGTTTGCAGCCTTCATGATGAAGAACAAAACAAGGGCAATAATGAAGAAATTGATCACTGCGGAAATGAAATTCCCGATCGTGATCATCGGAGCACCTGCAGCCTGGGCGGCAGCAAATGACTCATATGATTCACCATTGAGCGGAATATACCAGTTCTTAAATGAGACATTTGAAAGAATGCGCCCGATGATAGGCATGATCACATCATTAATCAAAGAATTAACGATGTCATTGAACGCGCCGCCGATAATAATACCGATCGCGAGTCCCAGCACATTGCCTTTAGAAATAAAGGTTTTAAATTCATCCAATAACTTTTTCATAATACACCTCTCTATTTTTACTTAAGATATTTAAGATAGGCCTGCATGAACCCATCCAAGTCACCATCTAAAACAGCCTGCGCATTTCCGACCTCATATTCCGTCCGATGATCTTTTACCATCTGATACGGATGAAGGACATAGGATCGGATCTGGCTTCCCCATTCCGCTTTGACGTATTCACCGCGCAGTTCCGCGAGTTCCTTTTCCTGTTCCTGGTGTTTGATATCCAGCAGTCTTGATTTAAGCACTTTCATGGCGTTTTCACGGTTTTGGGTCTGGGAACGCTCGTTTTGACAGGTAACAATGATCCCCGTCGGAATGTGCAGCAGCCGCACGGCTGTCGAGTTCTTTTGAACGTTCTGACCGCCGGCGCCGGATGATTTGTATACATCTATACGAATATCCTGCTCCGGAATCTCTATTGAATCGTCATCTTCAGCTTCCGGCAGCACTTCCACCATGGCGAAAGAAGTATGACGCCTGTGGGCAGCGTCGAAGGGCGAAAGTCTCACCAGTCTGTGGGTACCTTTTTCGGATTTCAGATAGCCGTACGCGAACTGACCGGTCACCGATATTGTGATCGTTTTAGTTCCGGCTTCTTCACCGGGTGTAAAGTCAACGATGTCACCCTGATATCCGTGGGCCTCTATCCAGCGCAGATACATACGCTGCAGCATTGAAGCCCAGTCATGTGCTTCTGTACCGCCTGCACCTGCATGGATCGCCAGGATCGCGTTGCCCCTGTCATATTTGCCGGACAGAAGTGTAGCGATCTCTTTTTTGTCGCATTCAGTTTCAATTTCCCGGATTTCCGTTTCCAGTTCTTCACGCATCAGTTCGTCGTCCATTTCGGCGAGCTCCATGACGTCATCGATTTTCTGGATAAGCTGAGTCCATCCCGAAATTTCAGACTGCAGATCATTGATCTTTTTCATCAATTTCTGGGCTTTTTCCGGTTCATCCCATAATGAAGGATTTTCTGATTCAGACTGAGCTGCCGACAGCGTATTCTTCAGGCTTTCCAGGTCCACATGCTGCACCAGTTCGGAAATTTTGTTCTTTGCGTTTGTTATCCGGTCTACTAAATCCTGCATCT
>CACZPD010000125.1 GCA_902782955.1 uncultured Erysipelotrichaceae bacterium | reverse complement strand
TATTTGCTAACACAAGTATTGTATGCACGAATTAGCAGACTGTCAAGTCGAGTGCTAATATTTTTCATCTTCTTTTTTGCTATAATTGAAATATGCTGAACGAAACAAGCCTGCGTCTTTTCCAAAACCGGGAACTGATTACAATTCTGATATTGAGTATGCTCTGTATCTCCGTGTCTTTTCTCATTTCCCTTTTATTCCCGAAAAAACACACTGCTTATAATATCGAAGATTCCTCCCTTTCCTTTCTGAAACCGGTCAGAAAACCCGTCTGGGGACGTCAGGACGCCGCGGCGGTCCTGATCCTGACATCTGTAACAGCTGTCATTACTTTCACAAAACTGGGAACATCCGTTTTCCCGGAAACAACCTGGCAGCCGCAGGATGGAGGTCAGTCATTTGTCCTGGAACTGACAGATGAAACACATGCGGATGCGGTCTATGCAGTATACGGGGAAGGCTTTTCACCCGATACAGATTATTATCAGATCGGTACATCTGACATTTCCCTGTACGGATCCAGTGACGGCACGAACTGGGAACATTTTCTGAACCTGGAAGATAACGGTATCTACCATTACGGCATCTATCCCTGTGACGCAGATTACCGCTATATACGGGTCTCGAGCGGACGCGTTTCTTCTTCCCTTACGGAGATCGCATTCCGTAAGGCAGGAACAGATTCATTCCTGCCTGTCAGCGTCTGTGAAGATGAGTATGCCGGAACAGCGTATCCGGCTTCCCTGACGATCGATGAGCAGTACAAGCTCACCGCGGATCCGACATATTACGAAGAAGGATATTTCGATGAAGTATATCATCCCCGCAATGCATGGGAAATAGCCAACAGGCAGTATCTTTACGCAACGGTACATCCTCTGCTCGGAACCAATATTATGGCACTGTCCATTAAAATATTCGGCATGAATCCGTTTGCCTGGCGGCTGCCCGGTGCCGTATTCGGCGTACTGATCATCCCTCTGATGTACGCTGTTCTTAAAAACTTGTTTTACCACCCGTTTTACTGCATGCTCGGCACTGCTCTGACCGCTTTTGATTTCATGCATATGACGACCTCACGGATCGGTACACTGGAGCCTTTCAGCATTTTTTTCATCCTGCTCATGTACTATTACATGATCCGCTTCTTCCGGGGCAGTTTCTATATCACACCTTTCCGGAAACAGATGCTTTATCTTTTCCTGAGCGGTATCTTCATGGGAATCGGCATGGCGGTCAAATGGACTGCATGCTACAGCGCTGTCGGTCTGGCGATCCTGCTTTTTACGAATCTGTGGATGCGGTATCTGGAATACCGCCGGGCATGCAAGGCAGAAACGGTAAATGACAGTGATTTATCACAGGAACAGCTGGCTGAAATACAGCATGTGAAATACTGCTTCCCGCGCTGTTTCCTGTATACGATCCTGCTTTGTTTCCTTTTTTTCATCCTGATCCCTGCCGTGATCTACTGGATCAGTTATCTGCCTGACAGGGTCTGGACAGATGGATGGTCCGTCAGAAATGTGTGGGAACAGAATGTGCACATGTACCGTTATCATACGGAACTGCAGGCTGAGCACCCGTTCCAGAGTTCGTGGTATCAGTGGCTTCTTGATCTCAGGCCGATCTGGTATTACGTCCACACGGAAGCCGGCGGTGTCATGCATACCATATCCTGTTTCAGCAATCCCCTGCTCACATGGGCAGGCCTCCCGGCAGTCATATATACCCTTTACCGTACTGTAAAAGAAAAAGATCCTGCCGGATGGGTCATTCTCACAGGATACTTTACCGCCCTGATGCCGTGGGTATCCTTTGTGCAGAGATGTGTATTCGCGTATCATTTCTACCCCACTTCCATATTCACTGCCGCCGCAGTCACCTATACGGCATATCATCTGAGCAGAAAAGATCCCGGCAAACACTGGACCATTGCTTTTCTGGCTGCGTATATTCTCATGTTTATCATCTTCCTGCCTGTCATCACCGGGTTCGGAACAAGCCAGGGATATGTTCGGCTGCTTGAATGGCTGCCGGGGTGGTATTTCGGATGAAGAAATGGTTTTTAAACGTCAGATGGAAAATCGTACTGATCGGTTTTGTGTTCACATGCGTCCTGATGTATCCGTACCTCATACGGGATTTCCTGCCCGTTGAACACGATACATTCTTTCATCTTTCCAGAATCGAAGGACTTGCCGGCGCATTCAGAAACGGCAGTTTCCTGCCATCCGTGTATCCATATAAAAACAACGGATTCGGTTACGGAAGCCCGCTGTTTTACTGCGATATCCTGCTGTATCCGGCCGCATTCCTCTACATTGCCGGTGTTTCGCTGGCGCGGTCGTATATCTTCATTGTTTTCATCTATTGCTGGATCTCAGCGGTCGGGATGATCCGGTTCGCTGAAAGCGTCACGAAAAATGAATATGCGGGTTATCTGGCAGGCGCTGCCTTCCTTTATATGAATTACCGGATCACGGATGTGTATGTGCGCGGCGCACTGGGCGAACTCGCCGCTATGGCTTTTCTGCCTTTTGTTCTCCGGTATTTTTACCAGATCCTGTTTGAAAACAAATGCGGGCAATGGAAAAAGTTTGCATTCAGCCTGTTCCTTCTTTCTATCTCGCATAATCTGACTTTCGCAATGACGGCCGTCACGCTTCTGATCATGTTCCTGTGCAGCACATCCCATCTGACCGGGGAAAAGATCAAGGTACTGGCCAAAGGGATATTCCTGGCATTCATTCTTGGTTCTTTCTATACGATCCCGATGCTGGAGCAGACATTTTCCCAGCGTTTCTATCTTCATTACTACAGCAAAAACAGCGATCTTGCCCAGGGGGCCATGGATCTCTGGCAGTATGTCGTGAACCGTACCGTATTCGGATACACCGGCAATCATCTGGACAGAAATCTGACAATGACGGTCAATATCGGACTCTTCCTGACTTTCGTGCCGCTGCTGTGGCTTTTCGTCCGCAGAAAAAAGCAGCAGGAAGATCCATTTATCATGATCTGTCTCCTCATCGGCTATTTTTTCTGGATCCTTCCCTGCAAGTTTCTGCCCTGGGACAGTTTTTCCTTTCTGCGCATCCTGCAGTTCCCCTGGCGTCTGAATCTCATCGCCGCCGTACTGCTGTGTATACCGGCAGCGGCTGTTTTCACCCGCCTGCCGTATTCCAGGATCTTAACCATCTGCGCCGTCCTGGTGCTGGGCGGTGAATGCATCTGGCATGTATCCCCTGTGACCGGACGGACCTTCGGGATCACTTCCGATACGTCCTATGCGGACATCCTCAGCGGATCCCTGGTCGACCCATACTATTCCGCCTCCTATGTGCGGATCGAATGCGCCGGCGGGGAATATCTTCCGGCAGGATCACCGGATTTCCGGGAATATCCACCTGCCATCAGGGATTCTGAAGGCAATATCACCGCGCTGGAATACAAAAAGAACGGCAGCGTGCTTTCCTTTACTGTTACTGACGATTATGCCTTCTCCGCGCTGGAACTGCCTTTGACGTATTATAAAGGATATACCGTTTACGATATGACTGACGGGATAGAACCATGCCTTGTGTATGAAAACGAAAACGGTATGGTCGCATTCAGGACCAAAGCCCGGGGTAAATATATGTGCATGTACGTGGACACCCCGCTGAAGAGGTTCTGTACCTGGCTGTCCGGACTCGGACTGACCTTCCTGTATCTCAGCATGTTCCTGAAACCAAAAAACGACCGCAGTCCGCTGTCGTTCTTCCGGTAAATCAAAGCCGCATCACGCGGCTCTTTTTATTTCTCTCTGTCTTTTCTGAATGCTGCTATTTCATCTTCGATCAGGGTATAATCCCTTTCCATCAGTTCCGTAATGATTTCATGGCTGATTATTTCTGCGGGTAGTTTTTCCAGTATTTTCTGCTGAACAAATTTCTTGGATTTCTGTCTGTAAACAGGCAGATGACAGCGGTTCTGGATCCTGGCAAGTTCCGGGCGCCACAGAAGCGCCAGTTTTCCGGACAATTTGACTTTCGGATTAGGTTTCGGCTCCCGCACGATATAGAAATCCATTATGCCGTCAATCATTTCCGCCGTGATAATACCCCACCATTCCGGGACATGGTCCGCGATATGCTGCGCATGTCTTGTGCCGGCAGCGATATAGTTGCAGTCACAGTACCTGTCATAATCACGGATCTGGCTTTTCAGACGTGCATATGTATCCGCGTCGCTTTTGATCTCAATGCCGAATATGAGGTCCTGTGTGATCATCAGGATATCCGCGCGTGACCTGCCGATCTGCTTTTCTTCGAGGATCCGTATCTGTCCGTATTTTTCTTCAAGAAAGTCAAACAGCGGTTCCCGTATATCCGGATCCTTTACTGTCTGTGACATCCGGTCAGAGTACTCCTTTTATAAAGATCTCCAGACCGATCACGATCAGGATCACACCGCCGAGAATGGATGCCTTTCCGGCAAGCCTGGAAGCGAATTTCCTTCCCAGCAGCAGTCCGAACATGCAGATGATAAATGTCACCACCGCAATGATCAAACCGCAGATGAGTGCCTGGGCAAGCCCGTAATCCGCGATCGTGAAGCCTACGGATAAAGCGTCGATGCTGGTGGCGATCCCCTGCAGTATAAGCAGACGAAGCGTCAGTTTCTCCCCGCCGGAAATTTCATCATCCGGATGAATGCCTTCACGGATCATATTCCCGCCGATATACACAAGCAAGGCAAGCGCGATCCAGGGTATCCAGCGGTCAAGACTTTTGAATGTGCTGACGATCGTATGCACGCAGACCCATCCGATCATCGGCATCAGATACTGGAAAAAAGCAAACGTCCCGGCAATCAGCACCATTTTTGATTTCGGCATTTCCGCGTCATTCAGTCCGTCTGCCATGGAGACGGAAAATGCGTCCATAGCCAGCCCGGCGCCAAGCAATGCACTGTTGAAAAAAAACAGGATGTCCATCAGATCCTCCTCAAAGGAATCCTATGTTCTGAATACGCATGGTTTTATGTTCGGGCATATGCGGAAATCTTAACATAAGTTCCTTATTTTCAGGCATAACCGGGCAATAACACCCGGATCATTCTGTTGTCTTCAGATACAACATTATTATTATCTTTTTTGCTGGTCAGTTAGTCAATGACAAATCAAAAAGCAGGAGTTATTTTCTCCTGCCCTTTAAAACTGACCTGCATTAGTTCTCAGATACCGTTGCTGACCGGCAGCATAGCCGCGCCGATAATGCCCGGTTCTTCAAGTCCTGCGATCACGAACGGTGTGTCATGTACAGCTGTGTGGGACATTGCCTTGTACTGTTCGATGACACCCGGCAGGAATTTGTCAGCGGATTTGGTCATGCCGCCGCCGATGATAAACATATCCGGGTCGCATACACATGCGATCGTTGCGAACAGCTGTCCGAGATCCTTTTCCATGCACGCCTTGATCTCTTTTGCTTTTTCATCACCTTTTGCGGCGAGATCGAGAACATTGCCGGCATGCTGGATCTTGTCATCGCCGAAGGCAGCTTTACCCTTGCGGGTAATCGCTGTTCCGCTTGCTTCGTTCTCAACCGCACCGACATTCAGGTAGTTGATCTTCTCACGGTCGCGGTCAATGATGATATTTGCGATTTCTCCGCCAAATCCGTGTTTTCCGGAAACTGTCTTGCCGTTTACGACCAGAACGCCGCCGATACCTGTGGAAATCGTTACATAGAATACTGTGCCCAGTCCTTTTCCGGCACCAACCAGTGCTTCCGCAAGGCCTGCGACATTCGCGTCATTATCCAGGAATGCAGGCATACCGAATTCTTTGGACAATTCATCCGCCATCGGATATCCGGAAAAACCAGGAAGATTTGTGGAAAGAACCATAGTGCCGGCTTTTGTATCGACCGGTCCGGGAACGCCGATTCCGATTCCGGAACATTCTCTCCAGTCCGGGATCTCACGGATCATTTCCTTCAGGTTTTTCATGACCTTTGCAGGACCTTCTGTACCGTAGGAAGGACCTTTTACCTGTGATAAGACCTTTCCGTCTTCGGAAATTTTAGCAACCCGGACATTTGTTCCGCCCAGATCGATGCCGATATAAGTTTTCATAATTACCACTGCTCCTTTTTTATTTATCTGTTGTTCTTATTATACATGATAATTTTTGCAATCTTTCACGAAACACATGCGAGGAAGCGATTTTGTGCTAATATTACTATGCCCGAGGGGGAAAGATATGAACAAAAAGATTTTGATCTTCTCCGTTTCCCTTGCCCTTCTGACAGGCTGTTCACCCGCTAAGAAAGAGGATCCCGTCAAGACACCGGATCCGGCAGCGGCAGAAACTGATACAGAAGGACAGGAAACCGAGAAAGATAACAATACCGAAAATGACGAACAGGCCAATTACGGCATGGAAGTGACCGGTGAAGATCTGGTTGAACTGCGGCGGATGGCAGCCCAGCAGATTATTTCGGAGATCGGCCAGGACGCTTATAAAGGATTCAACGACTCCTCTCTTTCTGCCGTAACAAATGGGACCGATACGGTTCTCGCCGGAGAATTTTCCTACATGGACGGCAGCCTGCTGTCTTCCCAGGAGTTCCGTTTCGTCTATCAGAAAGTTAACGGGATATATACATTAACCGAAAAGCAGTACGGGGATGATGTGACCATGAAACCACTGGATCCCCCGCCGGCTCCTCCCAACATTGATGATACGCCGTCCACCGTCAACGAAATGAAGATCAAGGAAGACGGAACACGGATATGGACATTTGATCTGGAAAACGGCTTTTTCACAGCCAACGCGCATCATTCCGGCGAAGGAACCCTGCGTGTCTGGATCACGGATATGGACAACCGGACCGTTGAGACGCTGATCGACGCCGGCGGTGATTATTCCGTTTCAAGGACAGCGAATGTTGAGCCCGGCATTTACAAAATATGGATCCGGTGCACAGGCGGTGACTGGGGCATTTCCTGGAATAAATAAAAAGCAGAAAACTGAAAGAATCTCCCGGATGATACGGGAGATTCTTTTCTGAATTCTGCTTTATTTTGTAATGCGGCTTCTGACCATCCGGGTATTCTCTTCATCATATTTCTTCCCGTCACGGATATACTTCCTCGTTACCCGTGAAGAGATCAGGCAGATGATCTCATAAGGAATCGTATGGAGATCTTCAGCCATTTCCTCCAGTGAAATATGCGGCCCGAATATTTCGGCTTCCGTCCCTTCCGGAAGAACGCTGTCAAGGCGGATCATGCACTGATCCATACATACCCTGCCAACGATCTCAGCATATTGTCCGCCTGCATAGACTTTTCTGCCCTGGTTGGCACGGATAAACCCATCCGCATAGCCGATCGGCAATGTCGCAATGATCTGGTCACTGTCCGCGGTATAGGTTGCGCCGTATCCGATCGTTTCTCCTTTGCGGACTGTCTTGACCATGGATATTTTGGACCATAAACTCAGCGGATGCTGAAGATCATTTTTAAATCCCGAGATCCCGTACATGGAAATGCCAAGCCGGCATGCATTGGAAAGATCGTCTTTGAACCATATCGTTGCATCGCTGTTGTCACAGTGGATCCACGGAAAATCATACGCAAGATAATTGACTGCTTCCCGGAACCGTTCAAACTGCTTCTGTGTCAGCTGCCGATCAGTATCCGCACAGCAGAAATGGGTAAATATGCCTTCCATCCGGCATCCTGCTTTCTGCAGAATATCAAAACCTTCTTTCAGGTCCGGGCATTCCTTGAAACCGAGCCGGTTCATGCCGGTATCCACTTTCAGATGCACCTTGAGCCCCCTGCATCCCTTCGCAGCTGCTTCTTCCGCCCATTTCCTGCTATATGCGTTGACGCTGATATTATGGCTGATCAGTGTGGGAATAAACTCTGCCGGTACGGCACCGAGTATAAGGATCTCGCCTGTATATCCTTCATTCCGGAAGATCAGTGCTTCATCAAGGCTGGAGACCGCGATCATTTCCGCGCCGGCTTCCAGTACTGTATCCGCAACATAAATATCACCGCTGCCGTAGGCATCGGCTTTCAGAACAGCAATCATCTTTTTGCCGCATATTCTTTTGATTTCCCTGAAATTGGAAGCGATCGCATCCAGATCCACTTCCATCCATGTGTCTCTGTACATTATTTCCACCTCAGTAAATTGCTGAATTCGTATATCCGAAATATACGCCGGCAGCCCGCATAATCAGTCCAAGCAGTGCGTTGATATTCGTACTCAGGAACATAGCTGCCCATGCGCGGAGAAATACAAGCCATCCGGACGGATCAATGATCAGTGAGAATAATCCCCTGAAGCCTGTCATGGCGGTAACGTCTCCGATCAGGATACACAGAAGTGTGCATAATGCGCCGAGTACGCTGAATTTGGTGCCGACTCCCCTTCCGGTTCTCCTGATCACTTCACCGATGCACCAGCCGCAGCCGATAAAGATGATTGACGCCTGCACACGCAGAACAGAACTGATCAGACCATAAACAATACCCAGAACGAGCGCGCTGAGAAGCCCGGCAGCGATTGCCAGATAGAATCTTTTTCCGTGATCAAGAAGATTCGAATTGTAAATCTGCATAATCTGCCTCCCTTCGCTATCCGAAATTGTACCACAAAACAGGCATCGCATCAGAAACATATCCGCTAAATGAAAAAAGCCGTCTGACAGCAGACAGCTAATGTTCAGGATGAAATATCCTTATGCGGGGTGTTTCTTTTATAAACAGACTGGTCCGGACTGCGTACAGGAGGCAGGACGGCATGTAGATGAATCCGATCAGTGTGACCAGCCGGACAAATCCGCCTGCCGGGAATCCTGTGATCCTGCTGATAAAAGGACCGGGAAGAATCAGGGCTGCCAGAAAGGAAACAGTCATGCATATCATCATATACTGCATCGGCTTATCCAGTACCTCGTCTTCATCATATGACCACATGCATGTGATCATCGTATTGAAACAGATCAGTATGCCGAGGGACGGCAGTCCTTCCGGGAATACCATCCTCATCAGAAAGAGCTGTGCCGTCATCGGAAGCAGGGACAGTACTGCCGCTTCCCGGATCTCTTTCCAGCTGTGCGCTTCCATACTGAGAATAAGGGCACACAGTCCGGCAGCCGCGGCTGCTTTATGTTCAAAGGAAACCAGATATCCGAACCCGGCAAGCATCAGACCCAGTGCCAGTAACAGTTTGTCTTTCTTTTTCATATCTCATACCTCATTTCTGTATGCATTTTAGCCGGGGTATGTTTTATCGCATTGCATTTTTTTGTATAATGATAAAAAGATATGAAAAAAGGCGACCGTGCAAGAATTCCTTATATTCTTTACTCTGTCCTGGCTGAAAATACAGACCAGGATCATTTGCTGTCAATGCCAGGGATCATTGCCGCTCTGGAAACCGATTACGGGATAAGTCCTGATTCACGGACAATCCTTTCCTATATTCATGCCATGCAGGATGAAGGAATCGATATCCGCTTTGTCAATCATAAGACAACACAGGGATATTATCTTTGCAGGACAATGTCTCTGGATCAGGCTTTTGTGCTGAATGATGCTGTCAGCAGGATACGCTTTCTGTCCGAAGAAGACCGCAATGTGCTGAAAACAGTGATCGGTTCTTCCCTGTCTGTCCACGAGCGCGGTTTTCTTGATCAGATCTCACTGACGCCGCAGCAGGAAGAAGGAACCCGTACGCTTGCTTCCATACACATACTGCTTTCCGCTGTCAGAAGTCAGAAGAAGATCTCATTCTATTATTTTGACTATACAGTCACGAAGCAGAAAAAATACCGCAGAAAAAAAGAACGCTATCAGGGGGATCCGTACGCTGTTGTTTCCGGAAACGGAAAATACTATTGTGTGATATATGCGGAAAACCATCATGGATTTGCCAACTACAGGCTGGACAAAATGGAAGATCTGCGGATCCTGGATAGAGAATATGAAAGGAAGCCTTTCCGCATCGATGATCATATGAGCGCATCATTCAATATGTATCACGGAACCGCGGAAACCGTTACCCTGAAATGCCGTACGGATACTGCAGGCATTCTGTTTGATGAATTCGGGAAAAACATCATCATTTCCGAAGTATCTGACAGCTGGTTTACCGCCAGCATCCGGACTGCCGTAACCCCGACATTAACAGGATGGCTTCTGCAGTTCTGCGACCGGATTACGGTACTGAAACCCGAGTCCCTGATCTGCGAGATCCGGAAAACAGGAGAGTATATCATGTCAACATATGCAGGAGGATTAAAGAATGACAGATAAAATCGAACAGCTTCAGACAATTATTGACAACAGTGAACGAATCGTTTTCTTTACCGGTGCCGGCGTCTCCACCGACAGCGGCATTCCTGATTTCCGCAGCCAGGACGGTCTCTACAACCAGCAGTACCGTTATCCGCCGGAACAGATCATCTCCCATTCCTTCTTTGTTCAGAATCCGGAAGAGTTCTATCGTTTCTACAAGGATAAAATGCTGGTACTGGATGCACAGCCGAACAGAACACACACATTCATGGCGGATCTGGAGAAGATCGGCAAATGCATCGGTGTGGTAACCCAGAATATCGACGGTCTTCATCAGAAAGCTGGATCAGAAAAAGTATATGAACTGCATGGGTCCATCCTGCGGAATTACTGCACCAGATGCGGAAAATTCTTTGATGCGGAGTATATCCGTGACGCGGAAGGCATCCCCTCCTGCGACTCCTGCGGCGGCATGATCAAGCCGGATGTGGTCCTGTATGAGGAAGGGCTCGACCAGTCCGTTATGTACGGCGCGCTGAATGCCATCACCTCCGCAGATACGCTGATCGTCCTGGGCACCTCCCTTGTCGTCTATCCGGCTGCCGGTATGGTCCGGTATTTCAAAGGAAACAAACTTGTGCTGATCAACCGGTCCGCAACTCCGTATGATGATTATGCGGATCTTCTGATCCAGGACAGTTTCTCCAATGTTTTCCCCAAACTGATCGCACGTTAAAAGCCAGCCTGACAGCTGGCTTTCTCTTTTTGTGCGGGGCAGTATCAGTCGGCGGAAGCGGAAGGACGCTGTCCGGTCCTGTTCTGGATCTTGGCAACTTCTGTTTCGAAATACAGTTTTGCCTGGTCATAATCCATTCCCATAACGATGGAAATCTCATTAAACAGGAATTTTTCAGCCCGGTGCATGTATTCATCGTCGATGGAAGCGATACGCTTGTTGCTGTCCAGTCTGGCTTTATTTCTGGCAAAACTTGTTTTTATAATGCAGATCAGATCCTTCAGATCCTCTGATTTCAGCAGAGCCGCATACTGACTTTTCATATTCGCAGGTTTGTTTTCCAGCATTTCGATATCCGGCGTGCTTTCTATCAGCTGCTGTATTTCCTCTTTCGTAACGAGATTGCGGAGATGACCACCTTTGTTCGCAACAGGAACCTGATGCCTGACGGAACCGTCCTGCTGAAAGAAAGGAATCATGATATAACACTGCTCTCCCGTGAAATCCGAACGCTGTTTTCCGACGATCTTGCAGACCTCTCCCCGGTATACGACGATATCGTTCTTCTTAAACATCAGTGATCACCACCTTTCCTTGTTTACAGTTTAGCATCTTTTGCTGATTTTTTCTTTTCACAAATTGCTGAAAATGTCATATTTATGCGATTTTCACGAATTTTTCATGTACGCATGAAACAGTGTTTCAAACCATTTTGTCCATAGGCCTGCATCCTGCTTCAGGAAGATGGTATTCCTGTCATTTACCGCTGCCGGCTGATATAATGATTCACAAAGAAAGCATATCAGATGGTAT
>CACZPD010000124.1 GCA_902782955.1 uncultured Erysipelotrichaceae bacterium | reverse complement strand
CGCAGAATGAGGGATTCGAACCCCCGCACGCTCTCACGTCTAGCGGTTTTCGAAACCGCCCCCTTCGGCCTCTTGGGTAATTCTGCAAATGCTTAATGATTATAGCATAATAAGCGTTCCGCGTGAAATCATTTTGAAATACGGACCAGAATATAGACCACAAAGGCGATGAGCAGGAATGCGATGAGTTTGGCGGCTGGATTCCTGTCGACTTTTGTACGTCTGTTGTCATCTGACATGATCTCTATTTTTCTGTAACTTTCCATGTTATCGACATGTCTGTCAAGGTCATTCCGGTGCATAAAATACCTCCGCTCCGATGTACCAATCATTATAACTTCTATGGAAGCGCTTCGCACTATCTGTTTTTTAACATTGCCATTTTGCTTTAATGTGGTAAAATTTAAGTTGATTTTTAGGGAGGAAAGAACATGAAAAAATCACTATTGTTAGCACTTAGTGGACTTTTATCATTCTCTCTCATTGCTTGTTCTTCCAGCGCACCTGCCGGTGAAGGCGAAGGTCAGGGAGAAGGCACAGGAGAAGAAGGCGAAGAAGAATCTTTTGATGTCAACGCCGTCGATGTAAGCACACTGAAACTTGCTAACACAAAAGAGTACACGTATAACGATGGTTCTGAAATCGCAAGTATGGACTATGTTACAACGGCTCTCGCAACTGACCACGAAATCAACGTTAACTTCGTTGACGGACTGATCGAGACAAACAGCTTCGGTAACTATGTCGGATCTCTGGCTGAATCCTGGGAACACAATGACGACAACACTGTATGGACATTCCATCTCAGAGACGGTGTTAAGTGGGTCACAAACCAGGGTGAAGAATATGCTGATGTAACAGCTGAAGACTTCGTTACAGGTCTCCGTCACGCAGCTGAATTCCAGACTGGTACAGGATATGTTGCTGCGAATGTAGTCGGCTTTACAGATTACATGAACAACGGTGACTTCTCCGATGATGCATGGGCAAAAGTCGGTGTCAAGGCTCTCGATGAAAAGACTGTTGAATACACTCTGAATGAAAATGTTCCGTATTTCCATACAATGGTTGAATACACAACATTCTATCCGATCAACAAACAGTTCCTCGAGTCCAAGGGCGAAGGCTGCAAAGTCGGTGCTCCTGATGTAACGAACTGCTCATTCGGTCAGCCTGTTCCGGATTCCATCCTCTATAACGGCGCATACATTCTCGACTCTTTCGATGTCAAGTCCAGCACAGTATTAAAGAAGAACAATGCTTACTGGGATGCAGCCAACACAGAAGTTGAAAAAGTAACAATCATCTATGATGAAGGTCAGGATCCTTATGCAACAATCCGCGGCTTCGAGCAGAACATCTACGCAGCTGCCGGACTCAGCACAGCATGGGGTGATGAAGTATTCAACGCTATGGCTAAGAAGTATGACGGATATGTAACAACATCTCTGCCGAACTACTATGCTTTCGGTGTTGTATTCAACTACAACCGTGTTACTTATGACAACACTAACTATGCTACAGACGAAGCACTCAAGGAAAACACAAAAGCTGCTATCCGCAACGAGAACTTCCGTCTTGCTCTCAAGAGCGCATTCGACGTTCCGAAGTATCTGATGGCTACAAGCCCGGAAGATGTCGCAATGGGTACATTACGTAACATGAACGGCGTTCCGAACCTGGTAAGCACATCTGATGGTACACCTTATGTCCAGCTGGTTGAAAAGGCATATGCTGAAATGACAGGCGACGAAAAAGACCTCGACGACGGTCAGTGGCCATGGCTCAGCAAGGAAAAGGCTCTTGAATACCTCGCAGCTGCTGAAGAAGAAGGAATCCAGTTCCCTGTTCATTTAGACATGCTGGTTATCCAGGAATCCGACAGACTTGTTAAGCAGGCTCAGTCCATGAAGCAGTCCATCGAAGAAAACACAGACGGCAAGATCATTATCGAACTCGTTATGAGAGATACTGATACAGTCCAGAATATCGCTTACTATTCCGAGAGCTGGAATGAAGCTGACTATGATATTTCCACATTCACTGGATGGGGCCCGGACTATGTTGACCCGAAGACATTCACAGAGATCTACAGCCCGGTTGACGGTTACTACATGCACGCTTGCGGTCTGACAGACAAGGGCGTTACAGCTTCTGCTGAATACGGCGAAGATGATGATATCAAAGAAGCATTAGGCTTCAACGAATATGAGAAGCTCTACAGAGAAGCAGATGCAATCAAGGATGACCTCGATGCACGTTATGCAGCATTCGCAAAAGCTGACGCTTATCTGCTGGCTCATGGCCTCTATATCCCGACATCCATGCAGAGCCGTGCAGCACGTGTAACACACGTTGTTCCGTTCTCCGCTTCCTATTCTTCCGGCGTTTCCCAGTACAAACTCAAGGGTATCCGTCTCCAGGAAGAAATGGTCACAAAAGCACAGTTTGAAGAAGCACAGGCTAAATTCAACGCTGGTGAATAACAAAAATATCCTAATTTAATACTTTCATATTGAATTTCGATAAATGATTATAAAGCAGCGGATTGTTTGTGAAATTCACACAGCAATTCGCTGCTTTTCTTAAATACATAAAAGGGTCGCAGTTATGAAAAAATATATATTATCAAGAATTATCAGATCCATTTTTTCAATAATTGTCGTTGAGTCAATCGTAATCACGATGATCTACACAATGATTCCGAAAACCAAGGTTCTGGATCAGGATACCGGATACCGGAAGATGACCGGAGATTCGAAGACAGTATACAGACTGTCGAGATATCAGGAACTCGGATATCTGGATTTTGACCGTCTTACTGATATGTGCAGCGCTAAGTCAGACAACTACGAAGGCTGCATGGTCAACGGGTCAGAAGAGAACAAACGTGTAATCGAAGAATACGAAAAAAGCGGCTATACGGTTGATTATTTAAAAAATGGAGCAGCTTACGCAACACACGAATACTCAGTTCCGGAACTGATCTGGAGATTCTGGAAAAACCTGGTCAAAATAGACAGTCCTAATGCGGTACAGGATGCGAACAATCCTGATCTGGAAAGAAAGTACTATATCGGATCCGATAAAAACGGAAACTCAGGCATTATGTGCAGCGGATGCCAGTATAAGTACCAGCTGTACTTCAACGGCAAATTCCCGTTCATTCATCAGAATGCCGTCCGTCTGAATTTCGGTATTTCCTTCCCGACAAAGGCAGGCGTTCCGACGATGGACGTCATCAATGAAGGCCAGGGAAGCCAGGTCAGTGTCAAGCAGACTTTCCCAACCGGGACAGAGATGTCCAGCCCGATCATTCAGTCTTCCTGTAAATATAAGGTCAACATCGATCATCTGGATGAAACCAGATTCACGGATCATTACGCTGACTGTTCGTCACGCTATGAATCACCGTCGATGGTCAACACATCCTATATTTTCGGTATTCTGTCTCTGATCGTTGCTTACGCACTCGCAATTCCGTTCGGTATTGCAATGGCCAGAAATAAAGACAAACTGGGAGACAAGATTGGCATCATCTTCATCAATGTTGTTATTGCCATGCCTTCCCTGGCACTGATCTACTTTATCCGTCAGATCGGTACTGTCTTCGGCATGCCGGACAAATTCCCGCTGCTGGGATTCAAGGATATCCGTTCCTATATCGTCCCGATGGTCATCCTGGCTGTCCTTTCTATGCCGGGTCTGATGACATGGGTCAGAAGATATATGCTGGATCAGGCTAATTCCGATTATGTTAAATTTGCAAGAGCGAAGGGTTTATCACAGAGAGAGATCTTCTCCAAGCACATTTTGAAGAATGCGATCATTCCGATCGTCAACGGTATTCCCGCATCTGTTATTCTTTGTATTTCCGGTGCACTGATCACGGAAAGTGCATTTGCTATACCCGGTATGGGAAAAATGCTGCCGGACTCCATTACGAAGATGAACAACAACATGGTCATCACCCTGACGTTCATCTTCTCGGCACTGGCTATTTTCTCCGTACTGCTCGGTGATATTCTTATGACGATCGTGGATCCGCGTATCCAGCTGGCTGCGAAAGGAGATGACAAATAATGTCTGAAATCGATGTAAAAACTTCAGAAATAAATGAAGATGAATTATTTGTCTTCCAGAGAGCAGACGACAGCGCTTCCGAGCATATCGCAGCGCCGAAGTATTCCTACTGGGGATCCGTATTCAGGAGATTCTTTTCCAGCAAAGTAGCGATCGTCATGATGGTGATTGCCGTATCACTTCTGCTGTTCGCGTTTATTCAGCCGATGATCTCCGGATACGATCATATGAAGACACCTAACATCAACAACAAGTCACTGCACTATCTGCGCCCGTTTACCAAAGGGTACATATTCGGTACAGATGATAAGGGCAACTCACTGTTCGATGCATTGTGGTCCGGTTCCAAGAACTCGCTTCTGATCGCAATCGGTGCAACGATCATCACGGAGCTGGTCGGAATCGTCATCGGCATGTTCTGGGGATATTCAAAGAAAATGGACGTCATTATGATCGAAGTCTACAACGTCCTCTCCAATATCCCGACAACGCTGATCGCCATGATCCTTGTCTATACACTCGGCGGAGGTTTCTGGCAGCTGATCTTTGCGCTTTGTGTCACGACATGGGTAGGTACCGCGTACTTTATCCGTGTCCAGGTCATGATCATTCGTGACCGTGAATACAACCTCGCATCCAGATGCCTTGGTACACCGATTACCAAAATCATCCTGAACAATATCCTGCCGTATCTTGTATCTGTCATCATTACAGCCGTATCCAGGGACATTCCTCTGTTTATTTCCACAGAGGTCGTACTCAGCTTCCTGGGCGTAGGTCTTTCCGAGAAATACGCTTCTCTGGGTAAGATGGTTCAGAGATATGCGCCGTATATGACATCTGCATCCTATCTGTTCTGGATTCCTGTTGTTACAGCAGCGATCATTTCCGTATCGCTTTATCTGGTTGGTCAGGCGCTGGCTGATGCCAGTGATCCGCGTACCCATATGGTCTAGGGAGGTCTTATATGAGTGAGAATAATAATGTCATATTATCCGTCAAAGACCTTGAAGTTAAATTTAAGGTACGTGACCGTGTCCTGACAGCGATCCGTAATATTTCCCTTGATTTTATCGAGCACCAGGTCGTTGCGATCGTCGGTGAATCCGGTTCCGGAAAATCTGTTTTTACAAAGACATTTACCGGTATGCTGGATATCAACGGCGAAGTCAGCAAAGGCGAAATCTGGTTTGAAGGCAAGAATCTGATGGACATCAAAACGGACAAAGGCTGGGAGGAGATCCGCGGAAAGAAAATTGCGACCGTTTTCCAGGATCCTATGACTTCCCTGAACCCGGTACGTACGATCGGTTATCAGATCTCTGAAGTCATCATCAAGCACCAGGGAAAATCCAAGGAAGAAGCCAAGCAGGAAGCGATCGACCTGATGAAGCGAGTCGGTATCGTAAATGCTGAACAGAGATATGATGATTATCCGTTCATGTATTCCGGCGGTATGCGTCAGAGAATCGTTATCGCGATCGCGCTGGCATGTCATCCGAAGATCCTGATCTGCGATGAACCGACAACTGCTCTGGATGTTACCATCCAGGCACAGATCATCCGTCTGATCAAGGACCTGGCCAAGGAATATGATTTTACAACGATCTACATTACACACGATCTCGGCGTCGTGGCAAACGTAGCGGATTCCGTTGCGGTCATGTATGCCGGCCAGATCATTGAATACGGTAGTGTTGAAGAGATCTTCTACAATCCGAAACATCCGTATACATGGGGACTTCTCTCCTCTCTGCCGCAGCTTGGTCTGAAAGGCGAGAAACTGTTCGCGATCCGCGGTACGCCGCCGTCCCTGTTTGAAGAGGTGAAAGGTGATGCCTTTGCGCCGAGAAGCGAATACTCCATGAAGATCGATTTCGTCAAGGAGCCCCCGAAGTTCTATGTCAGTGATACTCACTGGGCAAAAACATGGCTTCTCGATCCGAGAGCGCCGAAAGTGGATCCGCCGGAAATCGTAAGAACACTTCATCAGAGAATGAAGGACCTGACAGGGGAAGGAGGTATATATGGCCAACGATAGAGAAGTTCTTGTAACTGTCAAAAATGTGGACATTACCTTCTTCAACGGAAGAAAACCGTTCAAGGCTGTCAACAACGCTAATTTCCAGATCTACAAGGGAGAAACATTCGGTCTGGTAGGCGAATCCGGTTCCGGCAAAACAACGATCGGCCGTGCCATCATGCGTCTGAATCAGATCTCCAACGGTGAGATATGGTTTAAGGATAAGAGAATTGACGGAAAACTGTCCAAGGAAGACAGAAAGTATGTAGTCAGAAATATCCAGATGATCTTCCAGGATCCTGCGGCTTCATTAAATGAACGTGCTACGATCGACTACTGTATTTCCGAAGGCCTGTACAACTTCCATCTGTATGAAGATGAAGCAGACCGTGAAAGAAAAGTTGATGAAGCACTGAATTCCGTAGGTCTTCTGCCGGAACACAAGTCACGCTATCCGCATGAGTTCTCAGGCGGACAGAGACAGAGAGTCGGTATTGCCCGTGCCATGATCATGGAACCTGAACTGATCATTGCGGATGAACCGATCTCGGCACTGGATGTTTCGATCCGTGCCCAGGTCCTCAACCTGATGAACAAGTTCAAGGAAGAGCGCGGACTGTCCTATATGTTCATTGCCCATGATCTCTCCGTTGTCCGTTATTTTGCGGACAGGATCGCTGTTATCCATAACGGCAATATCGTTGAGATCGCCATGGCAGATGAATTATTCAGCCATCCGCTCCATCCGTATACACATTCACTTCTGCAGGCAGTACCGATGCCTGACCCGCGGATCGAAAAGGCGAAAACCATTGCGCCGTATGTGGAAACAGAAAGTGAAAAGTCTGCAGAGCTCGCTTCTCTCGTCGAGATCCGTCCGGAACACTTCGTTCTTATGACAGAAAACGAAAAACCGGAATACGAAAAGAAAGTTGCGGAAATCGACAGTCAGAAATAACAGAAGCAGATAATAAACAAAACGGGATATCCTGTGAAAGGATATCCCGTTTGTTATTCGGATTCAGTACATGAACGCCAGGATCGTATCGATGATCACAATGATCAGCCCGGCATACAGAAGAGGGTTTTTCTTTCCGTCTCTCTGCTGTGCAATATTGTCCCTGTATTCACTGTAGGAACCCTTGTGGGGCCGCCAGGAAAACAGGACCCAGCCGCCGTCCTTCCATGTTTCCCTGATCAGTCCCACCAGCAGGACGGCAAATCCGATGATGGCAAAACTGTTGAGAAATTTCAGACGGAACGGTTTGACGATGAAGCCGTATATAACGGAAACTGCGGCTGCGGCGCCGACGATGAGCCATGTTGTTTTGGACAGCATCATTTCTTTGATTTCTTTTATCATGTACATTATTCTAATACAAAACAAATGATTTTTCATTACAAATCCGGCGGTGTATAATGATCACATATAAAGGGGTAGTTATGACTGAATTAATTGAAATACTGGAAACATTACTCGTGAATCTTGTCAGCATCCTGGCCGTATGCATTGAACTGATCGGTATCGCCGTGCTGGTTTTCGGCGCAGCGAAATCGCTGATCAAGCTTCTGAACCGTCAGGATGTCAAACTGGATCTTGCCCGCAGCATTACCTTGTCTCTGGAATTCCTCATGTGCGGTGAGGTCCTGAAGACAGTCACGGCGCATCATCTCAGCGAGCTGTACATCCTCGGCGCGATCGTTATTCTGAGGGCTGCGATGACATTATTGCTGCACTGGGAAATGAAGAACGAGGAGCAGGAGATGATCCTCGAGGAAAAAGCAGAGGAATTAGCCGACGACAAAGACTGATAAACACGGTTTTTGTTACAAAGAAAGCAGTAAATGCTATAATGTAAACGATTATGGAGGATATGTAAAATGGCATTTGAAAAGTTCAAGAATTTTATCGCACCCGTAGATGACGATGACGCGGATGAATACGAAGAAGAATTGGAATATAAAGAGAGTGAAGCAAAGCCGGTAAGCCCGTATGAGCCGAAGAAGGCCGCCCGCATCACAACTGACGCGCAGATGGTTTTATTTGAACCGCGCAGCTTCGAAGAATCCGAAGAGATCGCCCGCCATCTGAAGCAGAGAAGGGCATGTGTCGTTAACCTGCATCGTCTGCAGAGAGACTACGCACAGCGTACGATCGACTTCCTGACAGGTGTTGTCTTTGCCCTGGACGGAACGATCCAGAAGATCGGACACAACGTGATCCTGTGTGCGCCGCGCAACGTTGATGTAGAAGGCGCAATTTCTCTGGAAAGCGATGATGACTGATCCGTCGCAGTACGATTCACTGGCAGCGCATTTATCAGACCTGCAGGAACGCTCGCAGAAATGGCACAAGCCTTTAAGCTCCATGTTTCTTACAGAGGAGGAACAGGCAGCCATGCAGAGGATCTTTCCTGAATCCGATACGCTCCGGTATGACGGCGGATATCCGAATGCAAGAAATAAGAAAGTCATTTTCCTGTACGATCGGGAAGATGACTTTTCTGATGTTGTGTGCCTGGAGGCGGAGACAGATCAGAGATTCCGAAAAATAGGACACCGGGATGTGCTCGGGGCATTGATGCATCTGCAGATCGACCGCCATACATTCGGTGATTTCTGGGTGGAGGAAAACAGGATCTATTTATATACGTCAGAGCAGATGGCACCGTTCCTGATGGATCATCTGACCCGTATAGGACAGCTTTCTGTATCCTTTCACATCTGTGAAAAACATCCGGAACAGACCTTTCACACAAAGCGCCTGGAGATCATCATGGCCAGTGAAAGACTGGATGCGGCAGTGGCGGGAATCACGCACTGCAGCAGGTCGGAAGCGAAGGAAATGATACGCAGGGGACTTGTCCAGGTGAATCATTCAGTGGTTGAAGAACCGGATGAATTATGCAATAATAACGTTGTCATTTCCATTCGAAAGGTTGGTCGTTTTCAGTATGTCGGACCGATCCGGAGAACGAGAAACGGCAGGCTTGTTGGAGAGTTTCTGCAATACGTATAGAAGGAGAGAATCATGGCTGGAGAGAAACCGACATTTCGGGTAATGAAAAACGGATATGATCGGTTTGCGGTTGATGATGCGATAGAACACTACACATCAGAGATCAGCCAGCTGGAGAAGACGGTTGAGCTGTACAAGGAATCCCTGATCGAAACGACTGAACAGTTCGAAGATCTGAAGGAAGAGTACAATCACGTCATGAATACCCTCGATGCCAGGACGCAGGCCGCGGATCAGATCGCAAGATTATCGCTCCGCGAGGCAAATGAGATCATAGAGACCGCGCATCAGAATGCGGATGATATCATTTCCGAAGCGCTGACGACCGCAAGGCTGCTGATCACGGATCTGGCCAGATTATATGAGAATGCGGACTCCGTGAAAGCGGAAGTCACCGGGAAACTGGAAACGCTTCTGGAAGAGATGAACACATTTGAACTTCCCCGCATGCCGGATCTGAAATGGCTTGAGGAAGCAGAAGAAAAAATGCATTGATCAGGACACGCTGCTGTATGAAGATGCTTAGAGACCCTGTGGGTGGTGGAAACAGGGGTGAGGCATACAGACAGTATCACCTGTGAGCAACCGTGCCTTTCGCGTTAAGAAAGAAAAAGAGGTGTGCCCGACGGGCAAACTAAGGTGGTACCGCGTATAACAACGTCCTTAGATGAGGACGTTTTATTTTGTTGAGAAGGAGATGGAATCGTATGGACTACAAAGAAACACTGAATATGCCGAAAACGGATTTTGAGATGAGGGGAAATCTCGCCAAAAAGGAACCCGGCATTCTGGAAAGATGGGAAAAGGAAAACAGCTATCAGGAGATCCTGAAACGCCATGAGGGACAGAATTCATTTGTCCTGCATGACGGTCCTCCCTACGCAAACGGAGACCTGCATGCCGGAACGGCTATGAACCGCTGCATCAAGGATTTTATTATCCGTACACATGCCATGAGCGGATACTATACACCGTTCTTCCCGGGCTGGGATACACACGGCCTGCCGATCGAAAACGCGATTCAGAAACTCGGCGTTGACCGCAAGGCAATGTCACCGGCTGATTTCCGCAAGAAATGTGAAGACTACGCGAGAAAGCAGATCGCGCAGCAGATGGCTACGGAAAAGCGTCTGGGTCAGATCGCCGACTATGAAAATCCGTATATCACTCTGAATAAGGAATTTGAAGCACGTCAGATCCGTTCCTTCGAGAAGATGGCGCTTTCCGGTCTTATTTTCCAGGGCCTGAAGCCGATCTACTGGTCACCGTTCAACGAAACTGCGATCGCAGACTCTGAAATCGTATACCGTGATGTCAAGGACGCTACGATCTACCTTGCATTCCCGGTCGCTGACGGAAAAGGCATCCTCGATGACCAGGATTATTTCGTCATCTGGACAACAACACCGTGGACCATTCCGGCCAACCAGGCAGTATCCCTGAATCCGGACCTGGTCTATGCGGAAGTACAGACCGAGAAGGGCAAACTGATCTTCCTCGAATCCATGACGGACCGTCTGCTTGAAAAGTTCAAGCTGGAAAACCAGGGTATCCTGCGTACATTCAAAGGACGCGAACTCGAGAATATTACATATCACCATGTTGTTCTGGACAAAGACTGTCCGGTGATCGTCGGTGATCATGTTACGGATGAAGACGGTACCGGCTGCGTACACACTGCCGGCGGTCATGGTCTTGATGACTATTTCGTCCTGCAGAAATACGGGACAGATCCGATCTGCACCGTGGATGAGAAGGGTTACATGAACGAAGAAGCCGGCAGTGAATGCCAGGGCCTCTTCTTCGAGGACTGCTCCAAAAAGATCATCTCAATGATGAACGAAAAAGGATACCTGCTGGCTGTTGAAAGCATGGTCCACTCCTATCCGCATGATGACCGTCTCAAGAAAAAGGTAATCTTCAGAGCTGCCAAGCAGTGGTTCTGTTCCATTGAAAAGATCAGGGCTGAACTTCTCGACCAGATCGAAAACCATGTCACATGGCACAACGAATGGGGCCAGGTACGTATGTACAACATGATCAAGGACCGCGGTGACTGGTGCATCTCCAGACAGCGTCTGTGGGGTGTTCCGATCCCGATCTTCTACTGCGAAGACGGTTCCCCGATCATTGAGAAGGAAGTATTTGACCATGTGGCAGACCTCGTGGAACAGTATGGTTCCAACGTATGGTTTGAAAGAGACGCGAAAGGTCTCCTGCCGGAAGGCTATACAAATGAAAAATCCCCGAACGGGATCTTCACAAAGGAATCCGATATCATGGATGTCTGGTTCGATTCCGGGTCTTCCCATAACGAACTCGGTGCACGCGGATACGGTTATCCGTGTGACATCTACTTCGAAGGCTCCGATCAGTACAGAGGCTGGTTCAACTCCTCCCTGATCGTAGGAACAGCCACAAACGGCGGTGCACCGTACAGGGAAGTGCTCTCCCATGGCTATGTATGCGACTCCAAGGGTGAGAAGATGTCCAAGTCCGTCGGAAACGTCGTGGATCCGAGAGACATCATCAAGACCAACGGTGCGGATGTTTTCCGTCTGTGGGCAATGGTCTCTGATTTCAAGCAGGATCTGAAACTCGGAAAGGACAACATCAAGCAGGTTTCCGAACAGTACCGCAAAGTAAGAAATACGTTCCGCTTCCTGCTCGGAAATATCAATCCGGCTGATTTCGATCCGAAGAAGGATATGGTTGACTACAATGATCTGGAACCGCTGGACCAGTTCATCCTGGTACAGCTGGACAGACTTGTCAAAGAAGTCAGGGAAGCCGTTCTGAAATATGATTATGTCGCAGCCAACAAGGCGCTGATGAATTTCATGGTCAATGAACTCAGTTCCTACTACTGTGACTTTACGAAGGACATCCTTTACTGCAATGACAAGGATGACAAGCGCCGCCGCCAGGTACAGTCTGTTTACTGGCAGTCCGCAGACGCTCTTGTCAAACTGTGGGCACCGTTCCTCTGCTATACGGCAGAAGAGATCTGGACGCATTTCAACAACGATGAACAGCCGTCTGTCCACTATACGGAATTCCCGCAGGTTAAGGACTACGCAAACGCAGATGATGTTGTTTCCAAAGGCAATGCTGTCCTCGCTGTAAGAGACGCTGCTTTAAAGAAACTGGAAGAAGCGCGAAACGAGAAGCTGATCGGTTCCAACCAGGAAGCATCCGTCACGATCACCTGTGACACAGCGACTGATGAACTGCTGAAAAAGCAGCTCGGCGCATCCGCTTCACAGTGGCTGATCGTCTCCGAAGTGAAGACAGAAATCGGCGGCGAGCTTTCCGTCAAGGTAGAAAAGGCTGCCGGTACGAAGTGCCCGCGCTGCTGGAACTACAGCACGGAAGCTGATGAAGAAGGCCTCTGCCCGCGCTGCCGCAGTGTCATGGCAAAGCGGATCGCACGCTGATCAGAAGCATAAGAAAACCTCTGTTGTGAACAGAGGTTTTT
>CACZPD010000123.1 GCA_902782955.1 uncultured Erysipelotrichaceae bacterium | reverse complement strand
TGGAGACGTTGATTCCTTTACCGCCCGGAAAGATGATCTCTTTGGATACCCGGTTGGTTTCTCCCAGTCTGAAGTCCTCGCAGCTCGCGATGTAATCAAGTGAAGGATTGAAAGTAATCGTGTAAATCACAGTTCCTCCTTTCCTGCTCGTCTGATCGAAAATGACCGAAAACGAACATATTTGACTTCCTAATTTCATAATAACGTCAAAAACAATCACAGTCAACCATAAAATGATCATTTTTGATTGATTTTGATAACTTTTACTGAATCTTTGCTATAATACAGTCATAAAAGGATATAAACGATCATGCTAAACGAAGAAAGAAAGAGAAAGATCGTCGCAATTACCAATGAAAAGAAGAGTGTGACGATCCTGGAACTCATGGAGATGCTCGGCGCGTCTCAGTCTACGATCAGAAGGGATCTGAACGAGCTCAACAACAGCAAAATGCTGAAAAAAGTCCACGGCGGGGCTGTATCATTGAAAAACGGGATCCAGACGACGGATGAATCTGTCCTGCAGCGGAAGGATCTCAATATTGAATCCAAGCGGAAGATCGCTTCCTACGCCGCTTCCCTGATCAAGGAAACAGATGTCGTCTATCTTGATGCCGGCACGACAACAGCGGAAATGCTGCCGTATCTGGAGAATATCGGCGCGACTTATGTAACAAATTGTATTTCGCACGCCAGTTTTCTGGCATCCTGCGGTCACCAGGTTTATATGCCCGGGGGATCGCTGAAGGCTAAAACAGACGCGCTGATCGGAAGTGATGCATTGAAGTATATAGAAAAGATGAATTTTACGATCGGATTTTTCGGAACCAACGGCGTCAGTATGCAGGAAGGCTTTACAACGCCGGATCCGGAGGAAGGTGAAGTAAAAAGAACTGCTTTCTTCCACTGCCGGGAAGCCTATGTCCTGGCCGACCAGAGCAAATTCAATGTTGTATGTACATATACATTTGCCCCGATAAACAAAGGCTTCATTGTCACGGATTCCAATACGCCCCAGAAATACAGGGAATTACATAACACTATTATAACCGACCTGATCGATATAAGAAGATAGTTGTTGAATTTATGTTATCCGGGCATCAGGTTGCGTGATAACATAAAGATATTCAGGAATAAATAACAGAAGAGGGTATTATTATGCTGCATTTTCAGCCGGAATGGATGCTCAGGATCATATGCGCACTGATTACAGGCGTTGTGATCGGATATGAGCGGTATGTACGTTCAAAAGAGGCAGGGATCCGCACACACGCGATCGTTGCCATGGCTTCGTGTATCGTTATGATCGTTTCCAAATACGGATTCGGTGATGTGGAAAAGGTGGACGCGGCACGTCTGGCGGCCCAGGTCATTTCAGGCGTTGGTTTCCTCGGCGCCGGTCTGATCTTTGTCCGCAATGATTCGGTTCACGGTCTGACGACCGCAGCCGGTATCTGGGGCACATGTGCGATCGGTCTGGCTTTCGGTGCCGGCATGTATGTGATCGGTTTTGCCGGAGGCATACTGCTTTATCTGATCGAGCGTGAGTTCCGCGCATTGTTCCCGCTGAACTCCACCCGCAACAATATGACCCTGCAGGTGCGGATCAGACCGCAGGGAAGCATCAGGGAGATCTCCGAGCTGATCGATTCATTCGGGTACGGTCATTCCGAAAACCATATTTCTTCCGACGGGGAAGGCGGCTGGTACATCAAGACCGAGATCAACACGCATAAGGAAGTTGAACCGGCAGAGGTCCAGAAACAGTTTCAGGAGAAAGAAGACGTCATTGAAGCAAAGATCCTGTAGCGGCATAAGCCGCTTTTTTTGTTTGTTCAGATAGAGTTATGAAGGTGGAGAGAAGTGCCGGATAATGTTAAAATAGGTTGTCAGAGGTGTATATGAAGCTGAAGAGTCAATGGGGAGAACAGGTGAATCTGAAACATCCGCTGCCGGAGTATCCGCGCATGCAGATGGTGCGCAGCAGTTTTCTGAATCTGAACGGCGCATGGGAATATCAGATCACGGAAGGCAGGAGGCTGCCTGACAAGGACCGGTGGAAGGATATCACGGTTCCTTTTGCGCTGGGTTCCCATCTGTCCGGGAGCGACGAGATCCTGCTGCCGGGAAAATCTCTCTGGTACCGGAAACAGTTTGCCTACATGCCTTCGTATCTGCATACATTCCTTAATTTTGAAGCAGTGGACCAGGAGTGCGTGGTATATGTCAACGGCATCGAAGCCGGCAGGCATTCCGGCGGCTATACACCGTTCGGATTTGATATTTCAAGTCTGATCAAATATCAGAATTCCCTCATGGTCAGGGTGAGTGATCCCTCAGACCAGGGACAGTATGCCTATGGGAAGCAGAAGCTGAAGCACGGCGGCATGTGGTACACGCCGACTGCCGGCATCTGGGGAACCGTATGGCTCGAGGATATTCCCGATCATGCGGTGCATGATGTCAAAATAACGCCGGATCTTGACAGCCGTAAGGTATTTTTCGACCTTGCGGGGGATTTCCAGCAGGCCCATCT
>CACZPD010000122.1 GCA_902782955.1 uncultured Erysipelotrichaceae bacterium | reverse complement strand
GATCTGGTCTTCTCCGGACATACACTGATCGCGCAGGACGGCAGACTGCTCTCCGAATCGATCTTTGATGAAAGAAGCTGTGTCCGGACAGCTGTTCTGGATATCGAATCCAGCATCTTCAACCGGGCGCACCAGAATACATTTACCAACCAGAAGGAAAAGGAATATCAGAAGATCCCGGTCCGTATCAAACCGCTCGGCGGGAGCTATACGATCAAGGCGGATGATCTGACCCGTTTCCTGCGGGAAGAAAAGTACGAGATCGCACCGTTCCCGTTCGTACCGAAAAATGATGAAGTCCGCGCGAAGAGATGTCAGCGTATCCTGCATATCCAGGCACAGGGTCTGGCAACACGTGTACGCGCAACCGGCATCAAGACACTTGTGATCGGTATCTCCGGCGGTCTTGACAGCACACTGGCTCTGATCGTGTGCCATGAAGCGAGGAAGATCGTTCCTGACATCCGCATTATCGGCTATACGATGCCGAATGAAGGAAATACCACATCGCGCACATATGACAATGCCATCCGTCTCATGCAGGCGCTGGATGTCGAGATCCGCGAAGTACCGATCGGCGCATCCGTAAAAATGCATCTGAATGATATCGGGCATGGTGAGGAATATCTCGGTGAATCCGATACGACCTATGAGAACGCGCAGGCCAGGATGCGTACATATATCCTGATGGATGCCGCGAATATGGAAAACGGCCTCGTTGTAGGTACCGGAGATCTTTCCGAACTGGCCCTCGGCTGGTGCACATACAACGGTGACCATATGTCAATGTACGGCGTCAATGCTTCTGTACCGAAAACGCTGGTACAGTATATCTGCCGCGTATACGCGGAAATGACAGACAATAAAGTACTTTCCGAAACACTCATCAGCATTGTCGACACACCGATCTCACCGGAACTGACTCCCAATATGAACGGCCAGATCGCGCAGAAGACGGAAGAAAAGATCGGGAAATATGACCTGAATGATTTCTTCCTGTTCTACTGCATGCGTTATGGATTCGATCCGGAAAAGATCCTCGCGTTTGCGGCTGTTGCATATCCATCCCTGACAAAAGAAGCGATCAAAGAAGCCGAAGTACGTTTCTTCAAACGCTTCTTCTACCAGCAGTTCAAGCGCAGCTGCCTGCCTGACGGTCCGAAGGTCGGCTCCGTTACGCTGAGCCCGCGCGGTGACTGGCGCATGCCGAGTGACGCTGCCGTATCCTGCTGGCTGGAGGCCCTGGAAAACGCATGACACCGGCAGAATTTCTGGAGATCATCCATACTTCGGAAAAACTGAAGGATACGATGCGTCACTGCTATACCAGCCAGGGCAGAAGGGAAAGCGTCGCTGAACACAGCTGGCGCATCACACTGATGGCATATTTCCTGCAGGATCAGTTTCCGGAAGCGGATATGTTCAGGATCATGAAAATGTGCGTCATTCATGACATGGGTGAAATCTTTACCGGTGATATCCCGGTCTTTGCCAAAACGGCGCAGAATGAAAAAACAGAAGAGCAGCTTCTGTATGACTGGGTGGATTCACTGCCATCCCCGTACAATACGGATATGAAGGAACTGTATGAAGAGATGCGGGAGAGAAAGACGATCGAAGCAAAGATCTACAAGGCACTGGATTCCCTGGAAGCCCTGATATCGCACAATGAATCCGATCTCAGCACATGGGAGGATCATGAATATGATCTCCAGATGGTCTATGCGGATGACCGCGTGACCTTCTCAAAGTTCATGACGGAACTGCGGGAAGTGATCCGTGAAGAGACAAGGGAAAAGATCCGGACGGAAGGCGGCAGAGGATGAATACCATCATCTGGGACTACAACGGGACGATCATCGATGATCTGGATCTCTGCGTCAGGATCGAAAATGAGATCCTGAAGAAAGTCGATGCCGGCATTACGATCACACCGGAGATGTACCGTGACCTGTTCTGTTTTCCGGTCATTCATTATTATCACAAGATCGGATTTCCGTTTGAGAAGATCTCATATCCCGAAGTATCAAATATATTCCATGCCCGTTATGCCGAACATTTCCATGAATGCAGGCTGACAGAAGGATTTGAGGAAGTGATCCGCCTGACACAGGAGAAGGGATATCAGAATGTCATCCTTTCTGCCGCGGAAGACAGTGCCCTTCAGGCACAATGCAGCGAGCTCGGTATTGACCGCTATTTCACTGCCATTATGGGCATGCAGAACAATCTCGCGGAATCTAAAGTAGACATGGCCCTGGAATGGATGGAAAAAGCCGGAGTAAACGCGGATGAATGCATGTATATCGGCGATACGACACACGACCAGGAAGTCGCGGAAGCCCTTGGCATCAAAAAGATCTATCTTGTGGCGTGCGGACATCAGTCCTGGCAGGTACTGAGGTCAGTCAGCGACAATGTATATCGTAATCTGAGGGAAATGGCAGACGCAGGAATATTCTGAGTGAGAAAGCTGTAACTAAAAAAATGATCCCGGAGGATCATTTTGGATGATACAGCTTTTTTTGCTGGTAAACAGGATCGAATGTAACATTCACACCCAGCTTGCGGAATACATTTGCGTCTTCCAGCGGCAGGACAACCGTGGAATGCGCTTCGGAACCCCTGAGTTTATTCAGCTGCTCCATTGCCTTCGCTGTTGTTTTATTCGTCTTTGCAGTGATGGCAAGGGCGATCAGCAGTTCATCGGAATGCAGACGGGGATTCCGGTTCCCGAGGTTGTTGATCTTGAGGTCCTGGATCGGCGTTACATATGCCGGTTCGATCAGCAGGGTTTCCTTATCGATGTCACCGAGTGCCTTGATGGCATTGACGATGACGGCTGCCGAAGGTCCGAACAGGGAAGATGTTTTTCCCGTTACCACACGGCCGTCCGGAAGTTCAAGCGCCATCGCCGGCTGATCTGTTTCGAAAGCCTTGTTTCTTGCGACAAGCGCGACCTGGCGGTCGGATGCGCTGACATGCGCTTCATTCATAAGAAGCTCGATTTTGGTTACAGTACTCTGCGGGATCTTGTCAGTTTTGATATCCACCAGCGCCTGATAATATCTGCGTATGATCTCATCCTTGGCTGCCTGTACAGCTGCGTCATCATCAATGATGCTGAAGCCGACCATGTTGACACCCATATCTGTCGGTGATTTGTACGGGGATGTTTCCTGAATACGTTCAATGATACGGTTGAGGACAGGGAAGATCTCCACGTCACGGTTATAATTGACCGCGGTTTTGCCATATGCTTCCAGATGG
>CACZPD010000121.1 GCA_902782955.1 uncultured Erysipelotrichaceae bacterium | reverse complement strand
ATATTTATGTTCTATGCCATCAACCTGATCGGCGCGGTCGCGAATATGATCCATCCGCTGTCCGCGGAAAAGGAGATCGAGTTCTATCTCAACGCTTCCAAGAGCGTAACGGCGATCACCCTGGATCAGTTTTATCATAAGTTTGAAAAGATCCGTGCCAACACGGGCATCGTCAATATCATCATCGCTTCCGTAAAGGACGAGTTGTCCAGGCCGGTTAGGGCAGGATATATGTTAACGGAAGGCAGAAAGATCAAAAAGATCCCTGCCGACGCGCCGGTGATCCGCTGGAATCAGTTCATGATGCTCAGCAAAAGCTGTTTCTATAACTATAAGGTAAAGAAGAAGGCGGATGACGTGGCCGTTATCCTGTATTCCGGCGGAACGACAGGGACGACAAAGGGCATCCTCCTGACAAACAAGAACTTCAACGCGCTGGGCCAGCAGGTCGTAGCCGCAAACCCGATGTTCCGTCCGGGAGACAAGATGCTTGCGGCAATGCCGCTGTTCCACGGCTTCGGACTGGGCGTATGCATCCACACGATGCTGTCGCAGGGCGGCCGCTGCATCCTGGTGCCGCGTTTTACAGCCAAGAGCTATGCCAAGCTGATCACGAAGTACAAGTGCAACTTCATTGCCGGCGTACCGACGCTGTATGAAGCTCTGCTGAGACTGCCGTCCATGGAGAAAGCGGACCTCAGCTGCCTGAAGGGCGTATTCTCCGGCGGGGATTCCCTTTCCATTGAACTGAAGAAGAAATTCGACAAGTTCCTGGCAGATCACAATGCGGCCATCCAGGTACGTGAAGGATACGGCACGACGGAAACTGTTACGGCATGCTGTCTGACGCCGCGTGACCGGTATAAGGAAGGCAGTATCGGCCTGCCGTTCCCGGATACCTATATCAAGATCGTAAAACCGGATACAGACCAGGAACTGCCGTACGGCGAAGAAGGCGAGATCCTGCTTGCCGGACCTACTGTCATGCAGGGATATATGGATCATCCGGATGAGACAGCGAAGACCCTGCGTACGCATGCGGACGGCCTGACCTGGGTCTATACCGGAGACCTCGGCGTCATGGATGATGAAGGATTCATCTATTTCCGCGGCAGGGCAAAGCGCATGATCGTATCTTCGGGATACAACATCTATCCGGCCCAGCTGGAAAATATCCTGGATGCGCATGAGAAAGTACAGATGAGCTGCGTGATCGGTGTTCCGGATCCGTACAGGATGCATGTGGTCAAGGCATTCATCATGCTGAAGCCGGGTGTTCCCGCTTCCGATGAAACAAAGCAGGAGATCATGGATTACTGCCGTCAGCACATTGCCAAGTACGCGATGCCGAAGGATATCGAATTCCGGAAGGAACTTCCCAAGACGCTGGTGGGCAAAGTTGCTTACCGCCAGCTGGAGGAAGAGGAACTGGCAAAACAGAAGGAAAAAGAAGCAGAGACAGAAACAGACAAAGCCTGAGATCACAGGATCCCAGGCTTTTTTTACTGATTGTCAAATACCAGGCAGGCAGCGCCGAGCAGGCCGCTGTCATCACCCAGTGCGGCTTTTTCGATTCGTACATACGGGACCATAACGGAATATACTTTCGGTTTTACGAGATCCTGTACCTCTTCGATAAAGCCTTCGGTCTTCAGGGCAACGGAACCGCCGAGTATGATGATATCCGGATCGGTATAGCCGATGACGCCGGCAAGGTAGTTTGCGAGATATTCCTTTGCCTCCCGCATGATCTTCTGCGCTTCCGGATCTCCCTTAAGGGCAAGATCATTTACTTCCCCGGCATGGGTGACCGCAAGGCCGCAGTTTTCTGCTCTTGCTTTGATCGCCGATCCGGAACAGAGGGCTTCAATACCGCCCGGCAGGATACTGCCGTGGGCAGGTCCGTTTTTCCACAGGATGGTATTGGCTACTTCATTGGCGAAGCCATGGGCGCCGTGAAAGATCTTTCCGTTCAGGATCAGACCGGCTCCGAACCCGGTGGAGACGGTAAAGAACTGTACGACAGGCAGTCCTTTTCCGGCGCCGGTCTTCGCTTCCGCAAGGGCTGCGAGATTGGCGTCGTTTTCCAGATATACAGGGATCTGCAGTTCGGCTTCCAGTTCCTTTGTGATATCCAGGTTATGCCATCTGCCGAAGAGGTTCGGCGGTGTCAGTACTTTCCCGCTGACCAGGTCCAGCGGTCCCGGGCAGGAAAGGCCCAGACCTTCCACGATATGAGGGAAAGAGCGGACGGTCTCACAGATCTGTCTGAGGGTATGATCCGGATCATCTGCGTCGGTGGAAAACCGTACCCTTTCTTCGATCTGGAAATGTTCATTGACCAGGGCGATCCTGGTATTTGTCCCGCCGATATCGGCTGCGGCTGCGTATTTCATGGCATGAGTTCCTTTCTGCGTATTCTTCAATACATGTTTATATTACAATGGTCATGATTCGGCATGAAACCGGATACGAAACGAAGTATTCCGTGATATGCTTATTATGTCAGAAATCGAATGAAACAAACACATAATTTGAAAACAGGAGGATAGATGTATGACAGAGAAGAAATACGATGTAATTGCATTAGGCGAACTTCTGATCGATTTTACGGACAGCGGTATCTCCCCGCAGGGCAACCCGCTTCTGGAAGCCAATCCGGGCGGCGCTCCCTGCAATGTACTGAGCATGCTGCAGAGACTGGGCAAGAAAACAGCGTTTGTCGGAAAAGTCGGTGAAGACCAGTTCGGACGCAACCTTGCGGACGCGATCAAAGAGCAGGGAATCGACGCTTCCCATCTGAAGATGGATCCGGAGATCCATACGACCCTGGCAATCGTATTGAAGAAGGCAGACGGAGACCGTGATTTCGCGTTCTACCGCAAACCCGGCGCGGATATCATGTTAACGGAAGATGAGATCGACCCGGATTTCATCAAAGAGGCGAAGATCTTCCATTTCGGTTCGCTGTCCCTGACAGATGAGCCGGTACGTTCCGCGACGAAGAAGGCAATTGCGTGCGCAAAGGAAGCCGGCGCGCTGATCTCCTTTGACCCGAACCTCAGGGAACCGCTGTGGGAAACACTGGACCATGCCAAGGAACAGATCGACTGGGGCATGAAACAGAGCGATATCCTGAAGATCAGTGACAATGAGATCATCTGGTTCACAGGCAAAGAAGACTTTGACGAAGGCATTGCGGCACTGAAAGCTGCTTATCCGAACCTGAAATTCATCGCCCTGTCCATGGGACCGGACGGAAGCCGCATCTACCTGGACGGCAAGCGTGTGGAAAAAGCTGCTTATCTGCAGGACGGCACAATTGAAACAACAGGTGCCGGCGACACATTCTGCGCCAATATGCTGAGCGGCATCCTGGATTACGGACTGGATATGGATGAAGAGACCATGATGAAGGTCCTGAAACAGGCCAATGCGGCAGCGTCCCTGGTTACGACAAAGAAGGGCGCGCTGCGTGTCATGCCGACGCTGGAAGAGGTCAATGCATTCATCGCTTCCCGCGAATAATACAGGCAGAAAAACAGCAGGAATCAGAAAAATGAACGGAAGCCGTAAGCGGGCTGTCCGTTCTTTTTTTAATCGTTGCGCTTTATGCCGAATTGATTCAAAATAGGATTGAAGTGTACTCAAAGGAGGGAGGATGACATGAATTATCAGAAAGAGAATTTTCATGATCTGATTGAAAGAATGGAATCTTATCTCAAGGGAAAGAAGTACGTGGAGGCAAGGGACACACTTATGGATCTGGAGCCGGTAGACATCGCCTATATCATGGAAAGTCTGCCGGAAGACACCATTCCTGTCGTTTTCCGTCTTCTCCCGAAGGAACCGGCCGCGGAGGTTTTCGTCGAGCTGGATACCGACTCCCAGGAAAGCCTGATCAAAGGCTTCTCCAAATCAGAGCTGAAAGAAGTCATCGACGAGCTGTATCTGGATGACGCGGTCGACATCATCGAAGAGATGCCTGCCAATGTCGTCAGAAGGATCCTGGCTACGGCAGACCCCGAGACACGGAAAAATATAAACAATATCCTGCAGTACCCGGAAGATTCGACCGGGTCGATCATGACCACGGAGTATATCGATCTCAAGATCAACCTCACCGTGGAAGATGCTTTGAAGAAGATCCGCCGTGTCGGACAGGATATGGAAACGATCAACGTTATGTACGTGGTGGATGTGGACAGACATCTGCTTGGCTATGTTTCCATCCGTACACTCCTTCTGGCTGATGAACATGACACCATGAAGGAGATCATGGATGACAATATCATTTCTGCTTCAACGCTGGATGACCAGGAAGAAACAGCCCGTAAGTTTGAGAAGTACGACTTCCTGACCATGCCGGTCGTGGACAAGGAAAACAGGCTGGTCGGTATCGTTACCATCGATGACGCGATCGACGTCCTGACCGAAGAGACCACCGAAGATATTGAAAAGATGGCCGCTATCGCGCCTACCTATAAGCCATACCTGAGCACGGGGATCATGGAGACGGTCAAGTCGCGTATTCCCTGGCTTCTGCTGCTGATGGTGTCCGCAACGTTTACCGGCCAGATCATTTCCTCGTTTGAGGATGCGCTGGCTGCCGTAACGGTGCTGAACGCGTATATCCCGATGCTGATGGATACGGGCGGAAACTGCGGCTCGCAGGCCAGCGTTACCGTGATCCGCGGTATCTCCCTGGAGGAGATCACTTTAAAGGATCTGGCCAAGGTCATCTGGAAAGAGATCCGCGTGGCAGTCGTGATCGGCATTATCCTTGCCTGCTGCAATTTCGTGAAGTTGATGCTGATCGACAAGATGCTGTTCCATAACCCGATCACATTAAAGGTTGCGCTCGTCATCTGCACGACCCTGGTATTTACTGTATTTGCGGCTAAGCTGGTCGGTTGCTCGCTGCCGATCTTCGCAAAAGCCCTGGGATTTGACCCGGCCGTTATGGCGTCACCGTTCATCACTACGATCGTGGATGCCATTTCCCTGCTGATCTACTTCCAGTTTGCGCGCATGCTTCTGCATCTATAACAGGCAATACCATGAAGACATTGTTTATCGGAAACAGTCATACATATATGAATGATATGCCGTACCTGTTTCAGACGCTGTACCGGGATTCATTCGGCATTGAGAATGAAGCGGTGATGCTGGCATATTCGGGGAGGAGCCTGGAATGGCACCGGAAGGAATATCTTTCCTACCGGTACCAGCTGCTGTACGGACATTTTGATTACTGCGTCATACAGCAGGCGGCACATCCTTTCCCGGAAGAAGAAACGACCATGGAAAACGGCAGGAAAATCATCGAACTGTGCCGTGCCTGCGGGACGGAACCGGTACTGTTCATGACCTGGGCAGAGAAGGTCCATCCGGAAAACCAGGAGAAGATGATCCGGGTATATGAGAAGCTCGGGGCGGAAACGGGAACACGCGTTGCACCGGTCGGAAAAGTATGGCAGAGGATGCTGGAAAAACATCCGGAAATTGAACTGTTTTATAAAGACGGCGAGCACGCTTCGCCGTACGGGGATCTCCTGATCGCCATGACTCTGTGCAGGACCCTGCATCCGGAAGGGGAGATCCGCATACCGGAAACGATCATCGACTACAGGGTCGATTTTGAAAAAGAGTTCCCTACGGCTTCCCTGGATGACACGCGGTTTATACCCTGCGACCCCGAGAAAGCCGGAAAGATCCTGCGGGAAGTCGATACATTGATCCAACAGGACTGAACAGTGCATATATTGCGCTGTTTTTATATTGAGTTTAAAAAAGCCATATCCTTCGGAACTGATACATTCCGGGATATGGCTGTTGTTTTACGCTTTTTTGTGTCTGAAGTGATTCCGGATGAGATGGTAGATCCCGCGGATGACGGCGAAGATGAAGAACATTGCCATGAAGCCGCCGAGCCCGTATACGACGTCTGCCATTTCGACACGTCCGGTGCCGGAATAGCCCTGGCCGATCTCGATCGCGAAAGTCAGGACGATCATGCAGGTGAAAACATAGATCCATGTGATGACCATGGTGTGGTTTCTCTTCGCGAGGAATTTAAACAGCGGATAGATCGCGAATACCATTAACAGACCGATGATGCCGATCACAAGGAAGTGAAGCTGCTTGTCATCCAGCACGACGGAATTTGATTCGTTCCAGGCACCGATCCGGTCCCGGAAGTAGGCTGCGACTCTTACAAACCAATATATCAGTTCAGTGAACATAAATACCTCCGTTTAATTGAAATGATATTATACGCATATGCCGTGATATAATCAAGAGTATGAAAAAAGGGTTATTTATCACATTTGAAGGACCGGACGGCAGCGGAAAGACGACTGTCAGCACAGCGGTCGCGAAGAAACTGGAACAGGAAGGATATCCTGTACGCTATACAAGGGAACCGGGCGGAATCGATATTGCGGAACAGATCCGCAGTGTGATCCTGGATCCGAAAAACACGGCGATGGATGCGCGGACGGAAGCGCTGCTCTATGCCGCAAGCCGCCGGCAGCACCTGGTGGAGAAAGTGATCCCGGCAGTGGAAGCGGGGATCACGATCATCAGTGACAGGTTTGTGGACAGTTCGCTTGCCTATCAGGGATGCGGCAGGGAGCTCGGCATTGAAAAAGTATATGCCATCAATGAGTTCGCGATCGAAGGCTATCTGCCGGACAAGACCGTATTTCTGAATGTGGATGCCGAAACGGGCCTGAAGCGGATCGGCAGCCGCAGTTATCTGGACCGGCTGGACCAGGAAGGACTGGCTTTCCATCAGCGCGTATATGAAGGTTATCAGAAAGTGATCCGGATGTATCCGGAGAGAATGATCGTACTGGATGCTTCGAAAGACGCGGATACCGTGATCGAAGAAGCGTATCAGGCTGTCAAAGGATTGCTGGATGCGGAAAGAGATTCTTGAACAACAGCAGCCGGTCGTATTCCGGGCGATGTACAATGCCCTGAAAGATAACAGGGTCGCCAACGCGTATCTGTTCACCGGTCCGGAAACACCCGCAAAAAAAGACGCTGCCGTATTATTCGCGCAGAGTCTTTTATGCACGGAAGGAAATGTGTTCGGCTGTGAGGCCTGCAATATCTGTTCAAGGATACAGGAGAACATCCATCCGGATGTGATCATGCTGGACGGAAAGGAAAAGGCAGTCTCCAAAAACGATGTGGATGATATCCAGAGCAGGTTTTCCAAAACGGCCCTGGAAGGGGGAAACGGACGGAAAGTCTATATCATCCTGAATCTGGAGAATGCCAGCCCTGCCGCGATGAACAGCCTGCTGAAATTCCTGGAGGAACCGGCATCCGGCGTTACGGCAGTCCTGACCACGGACAACCTGAGCCGGATCCTGCCGACGATCATCTCGCGGTGCACGGTTCTGCCGTTCCGACCGATGAAACAGGAAGACCGGTATGCGCTTGCCCTGCAGGCGGGCGTTCCGGAAGAGGATGCGTATTTTGTTTCATGTGTATGCACGGATCCTGCGGAGATGAAAGACCTGGCAGGAAGTGATATCTATGAAAGAGCACTGCGCATGTTCCGGCAGTATCTGAATCTTGAGGCGCTGCGGGACGAACTGCTGATCGACTATGATATTTCCTACCGCTTCAAGGAAAAGGAAAAGAATATTTCCCTGCTTTCCATATTTTTTACATTGCTTGCCGTTTATGCCCGTGATGTGATTCTTCATGACGAAAAAGGTCCGTCATGGTATTATGGTGCGGTGAGAAGTTCCGGCATGACGCCTGCACGGTGTGCGGAGATCATCCGGATCGCATCAGAACAGAAAGATAAGTGCAGCAGATACAATGACCTGAACCTGGTCATGTATCAGGCTGTTTACAGATTGGAGGAACAACAGGATGAGCACAGCATTTGAAGATCTGAATCCTGCGGAAGAACCCGTTGTCTATAAATATACGATTCCCGTACGCTTCCGGAATGCCGGAAGACCGTATTCCTT
>CACZPD010000120.1 GCA_902782955.1 uncultured Erysipelotrichaceae bacterium | reverse complement strand
TCTGACCGGCCATATGAGCATCATGTTATAGGAATAAAAAGCAATGTAGTTCCCTGCCGTGATCTGGTGTCTGACACACAGATAGGAGCCGACGAGCGCAATGACCATCATCTGCAGGGAAGATGAAAAATCCATGGATGTCCAGAATCCGCCCAGAAGCTTCATCAGATGGATCCAGAGACCGGTATATTCACGGTTTTGTTTTTCAAAACGTTCTCTTTCGTATACTTCCCGGCCGAAAGCACGGACGACACGGACGCCGGTCAGGTTTTCCTGCGCAATGGAAGACAATCTTCCCTCTTCGGCGTCTACCTTGGCGAACTGTGACCCGATCTTATGATGAAACATGAAACTGTAGCCCATGACCAGCGGGATAAAAGCAGCGGATACAAGCATGAACCCGGCGTGGATCGTGGTCATGAAATACAGTGCCATAAAGATCAGCACCAGCATTCTGACAAGCATGACGAGCTGTTCGGAAAGGAACATCTTGATCTGTTCGACATCGCTTGTGCAGCGCTGGATGATGTCGCCGGTATGGTTGGCGTTGTGCCATGAAAACGGCAGGTGCATGATCTGTTCAAACAGCGTATCCCGCATGCGGCGCACCAGTTTTTCCGCGCCGATGGAAGTGAATACCCGGAACAGGAACCGGCTTAACGCCGCCAGCAGGGCAAACAGCGCGACTGCCAGGGAAATATACCACAGATGTCCGCGCAGGAACTCCGTACCGCCGATGCCGTCGATCATGCGCATGACGAAAGCAGGCAGCTGTGCCGGCTTGTCCCCCAGCACACTGTCCACGGTATAGGCAATGATGCGCGGGCTGATCAGTTCAAGAGCGGACATCAGCAGCGTAAACATCGCACTGAAAACAAAGTATTTCTTGCAGCCCTGCAGAAAATACATGACCAGTGACAGATTGGTAGGAAATCTTTCTTTATTCTGCATATGTCCTCCCTTCTTTCCTATCGATAATAAAGAGCACTTCTGTGCTCTTTATCCTTCATAACTTTTTAATGCCTGTGCGATCTGGTCCGGACAGGATGTCGGCTTGAAGCCGCATTTGATTCCGTCCAGCAGTTCGATGACTTCGTCCTTTGATTTGCCTTTGATAAGAGCTGCGATACCCTGAAGATTTCCACTGCATCCGCCCTCAACCCGCATGCTTTCAACGATGTCACCATCCATCTCAAAGATCAGGTTTCTTGAACAGACTCCCTTAGGTTTATATTCAAAATGTTTTGACATAACGCACCTCCTTAACAATGGAATATTCTAACACAAACATTGCATTAGTCGAATGAAATGCTTAAAACATTAATAATTTTCTGCTTTGATTTCAAAATATGACTGCGGATGCGCGCAAACCGGGCATACTTCCGGAGCCTTTTCGGATTTTACGGAATAGCCGCAGTTCCTGCACTGCCATACCTGTTCTTCCTTCTTCACGAATACTTCGGCATTCTGCAGGTTGCTGAGAAGCTTTGCATAGCGTTCTTCATGTTCTTTTTCGATGCCGGCAACGCCTCTGAACTTAGCAGCGATTTCCGTGAAGCCTTCTTCATCAGCTGTTTCAGCGAATTCCTTGTACATCTGTGTCCATTCGTAGTTTTCGCCTTCAGCAGCCTGTTTCAGGTTTTCTTCTGTAGAGAGGATCTTTCCGCCCTGCAGATATTTGAACCACATCTTTGCGTGTTCTTTTTCGTTCAGTGCTGTTTCTGCGAAAATAGCGGAGATCTGTACATATCCGTCCTTCTTGGCTTTGGATGACCAGTAGTCATATTTGTTGCGGGCCATGGATTCACCGGCAAACGCGGTTTCCAGATTCTTTTCAGTTTTTGTTCCTTTTAAGTCTTTCATATTATGTGTCCTTTCCTATGATTATATATTCTATCGGATTCACAAATTCTTTTCTATAAGAATGACCGGAAAACACAAAAATATCCGCGAATATGATGATTGAGGTCCTTATGCTGTATCTGCTGTATATCCTCCTGAACCTGTATCTCATGACATCATCCCGTGACAAACCATGTCTGTCACGGTTTGAATGGCATCCGGTTTTGCTTTGTTCGTGCTGGGCGGTCTTCACCGGGAAGCTGTTCCTGATGGGACTGGCGCCGCTTTTCCTGTATATCTCCCTGTTTGATCAGAAATACGGGGAGATCCCGGAACCGGCACAGTGGATCTTTGTCATCTTGGCTCTGTGCTGCCGGAAGAATTGTCACATCGCATGGGCGGTCCTGGTCCTTGCCGGCGGGGCAGTGCTTTCCGCGTCCGGTCTGCTGGGTTTCGGGGATGTCCGTCTGCTCGCGGCAGCTGCCCTCTTTCTCGGGGAACAGATTGTGCTGGTCACCGCTTTATCTTCCTTTTCCTGCCTGCTTCTGAATTACAGAAAAAAAGGATCTCATGAAGAGATCCCGTTCGGGCCTTATATCTGCTTTGCGATCCTGGCTGTATCAGCTGCTCAGGGGCAGTTCGAACCAGAATGTACTGCCTTCATGCAGGATGCTGTCCACACCGTATGCCGCGTGATGCATCTCCAGTATTTCCTTCACAATGGCTAATCCGATGCCGCTGCCGGATACCGGACGTACATGTGTCTTGTCGACTTTGTAATACCTGTCCCAGATATTTGCTAGGTCTTCTTCCGCAATTCCTTCCCCGAAATCCTGTACCCGGATCCGGGCTTTGCCGTTATCCTGCGTCATGCGTACGATGATATGCCTGTTTTCGCCGCAGTAGCTGATCGCGTTGTTCATGAAATTGTTGAAGACCTGCGCAATGCGGGCTTCATCCGCATACACATGAATGCCTGCCGGTATCTCTGCTTCGATCTGATATCCTTCCTGCATCCTGTATACGTCATATTTTTTCATCTCTCTTTCAAGCAATGCGGAAATGTCGAAATCCGTGCAGTTCAGCGTGATGTTCTTCTCCTGTATGCGTGAGAGATCCAGCAGGTCGTTGACCAGGTGGGTCAGACGCTTTGATTCCTGGATGATGACATCCAGGTTCTCATCGGTCTTTTCTTCCGGCAGGTCGCGCATCATTTCGCCGTATCCGCCGATCATGGTCAGCGGTGTCCGCAGGTCATGCGAAACATTGGCGATCAGGTCGCGCTTTGCCTTGTCCGCCTTGCGTATATCCGCTGCCGCCTGCGTCAGCGTACTGTTCAGCTCATCCGCTTCCCTGTACTGCCCGCTTCCTTCCTGGGCGGTATATTCGCCTTTCGGAAGTGTCTTCGCAGCTTCGTTGATACGGATCAGCGGACGGCCGATCCCGCGGTAAAGAAGCAGCGTAAAGACAACGATCGCGAGCATCAGAATCAGGGAAATGATGACCAGCTGCCGGCGCAGTGTGCTTACGGTCGCGTTGATCGGCGTGATGCCTCCGTTGACCATCACCACATATTCCTGCCCGGACACTTCAACGACTTTCGTGAAGATGATGCTGGTGAAATCAGCGCTGTGCCCGTCATGCATGCCCTTATCCCGCCGGCTGAGATTTTCGCCGGAAGGAGATTCCTTTGCCTTCTGCGCCATATCCATGAGCTCATCCGGCCGCATCCGGTAAAGCTCGCATCCCATGTTGCTGAAACGCTGTCCTTCGAACATCCCGTCGGAAGTGCTGGCAACCACGATGCATGTATCGGTGCGCATGGATTCCTCGAGGATCTCGCTCATGAGGTCATCGGTATCCTCATCCAGTTCATCAATGATCTCTTCCGCAACTCCCTTGATGGAACTAATCTTTTCCTCTTCATACATCGGCTCCAGGAATTTCATCTGGAAGACGAACATGACCGCGAGGGTGACAGCGCCGAAGATCAGGAAGTATTTGGCGATCTTCCATTTTAAACTGATCTTATTTTTCAAAGCGGTACCCTACCCCTCTCAGTGTGACGATGCATTTTGCGTAATCTTTCAGATTCCGCCGCAGCAGTTTGATATGTGTATCCAGCGTCCTGTCATCGCCGAAGAAATCATATCCCCAGACATTTTCAAGAAGCTGTTCCCTCGTCAGCGCGATGCCGGCATTCTTTGCCAGATACGCGAGCAGTTCATACTCCTTCGGGGAGAGCTGGACACGTTCCCCGTCTATTTCCACCGTACGGGCGGAGAAATCGATCTCCATCCCGCCGGTCTTCAGTATATCGTGTGTACCTGCGGATGCGCGGCATCTCTTCAGGATCGCGTGGATCCGCATCATGAGTTCCCGGCTTGAAAACGGCTTGACGACATAATCATCCACACCGACATCAAACCCATGGACCCTGTCATACTCCTCGCCGAGGGCGGAAAGCATGATAAAAGGCAGATCAGGCTTTTCCCTGCGGATATCCCTGACGGCGCTGAATCCGTCCAGCTCCGGCATCATGACATCCATTATGACAAGATCATATTGATTCGCGAGACACTTCTCCACCGCTTCAAACCCGGTGCCTGCCTCGTCTGTTTCAAATCCTTCATGAACCGCGTATTTGCGGATCATATCCCGGATCCTGGCTTCGTCATCCACAATCAGTATCTTTGTCATCTTTTCACCTCTCTGCCATAATATATAAACCTTATGTGAATTCCAGGTGAACTACATGAACTTTTTTTCAATGTAATCCGCGGCCGGCTCGATCTCCTTCACGATGATGGTATCGATATTGCCTTCATCGCTGGCTTTCGCGATCACCGGGTTCAGCGGTACCTGCGCCAGCAGCGGGATGCCGAATTTTTCCGCAATTTCATGCGCGTGGCTTTCGCCGAATACATACAGCTTTTTCCCGCAGTCATCGCATTCGACATATGCCATGTTTTCGATCAGACCGATCACCGGGATGTTCATCATCTGCGCCATATTGACTGCCTTCTCCACGACCATGGAGACCAGTTCCTGCGGGCTGGTGACGATGATGATGCCGTCAAGCGGGATCGACTGGAACAGTGTCAGCGGTACATCCCCGGTTCCCGGAGGCATGTCGATGAACATGTAGTCCACATCATCCCAGAATACTTCCTGATAAAACTGTTTCAGGATATTGGCTACCATCGGTCCTCTCCAGATGACAGGTGTTTCTTCTGTTTCCAGCAGCATATTTGTCGTGATGACCTGGATGCCTGTTGCGGAACGTGCGGGCATGATCAGTTCCCCGTCGCCCATAGCCTTTTCATGGATGCCGAAAGCATAGCCCTGGCTCGGGCCGGTGATATCGCCGTCCAGTACAGCCGTGCGATAGCCTTTTCTCTGCATTTCCGAAGCGAGAAGCGCTGTGACGAATGATTTGCCGACGCCGCCTTTGCCGGAAATGATGCCGATCTTTTTGCGGATCGTGCTGCGCGGGTTCGGTTCGATCAGGAAACTCTGCGGTTTTGTCCGGCTTGCGCAGTCTGCGCTGCAGCTCTCACATGTATGGCTGCAGTTGTTTGGATCTTGTTGTGTCATATTGATAAATTCTCCTCTACCTGTTCTATTCTACACGTAAATTTGAAAATAACAAAAAAGATGACTGAAATGTGCTACTATATTGAAGTTGAGGTAAAAGTTATGGCAGGTTATGTAGTAGTAGGCACCCAGTGGGGTGATGAAGGAAAAGGAAAAGTAGTAGATCTTCTCGGTGAACATGTGGATATGGTCGTCCGCTTCCAGGGCGGAAACAATGCCGGACATACCGTTGTCGTAAACGGCAAGCAGACCATTCTTCATCTTCTGCCCAGCGGAATTCTGAACAAGAACGCCCTGTGTCTGATCGGACCGGGTGTTGTCGTCAACCCTTTCGTATTATTTGAAGAGATCGACAAGCTTGAAAGTGAAGGACTGACATGTGACCACCTGCGCATATCAGACAGGGCGCATCTGATCATGCCCTATCACATCAAGCTGGATATGCTGAAGGAACAGAAAGCAGGCAAAAACAAGATCGGAACGACCAAGAACGGTATCGGTCCGTGCTATGCCGACAAATATACACGTATCGGTTTGCGTGTATGCGACCTGAAAGACTGGGATGTCTTCAGGGAAAAACTGAAGGATACCCTGGAAGTCAAGAATGAGGAGATCGTCAAGATCTACAATGAAGAGCCGTATGACTATGACGAGCTTCTGGAAAAATTCCGCCCGGTCAGGGAACGTCTTCTGCCGATGATGGTGGATGCCGTCGATAAAGTCAACAAAGCCCTGGATGCAGGGAAGATCGTCCTGTTTGAAGGCGCTCAGGCAAACATGCTGGATATCAACTACGGAACCTACCCGTACGTAACATCCTCTTCCCCGACCGCTGCGGGCGTATGCGAAGGTGCCGGTGTTTCGCCGCACAAGCTGGACCGGATCATCGGTATTGCCAAAGCTTACTCCACCCGTGTCGGCGAAGGACCGTTCATCACGGAACAGCTGAATGAAACAGGTGAAAAGCTCCGTGAGACAGGTCATGAATACGGCGCGACAACAGGCAGACCGAGACGCTGCGGCTGGCTTGATCTCTGCGTGGTAAAACAGGCGGTGCAGATCAACGGTCTGACAGACCTGGCGCTGACCAAGCTGGATATTCTGAGCGGCTATCCGGAACTGCCCGTATGCATCGGCTATACCATCAACGGAAAACAGTATGATACGATCCCTGCTTCCGTGCAGGAATACGCAACAGCAAAACCGGTATATAAAGTCATGAAAGGCTGGCAGGAAGATATTTCCCGTGTACGCAGATTCGAGGATCTGCCGGAAGCGTGTCAGGATTATGTCCGCTTTATCGAAGAATACTGCGGATGCCGCATCTCGCTCGTTTCCGTCGGTCCGGAACGTACGGAAAACATCGTACGTCACGAACTGATATGATCGGAAATATCAGGATCGAGATCTGCGCAGGCAGCTATGAAGATGTCTGCACCGCCTCCGCCTTTGCGGAAGTGGACAGGATCGAACTGAACAGCGCGCTGGAACTCGGCGGTTTGACGCCTTCCCTGTCAGCGCTGAAGGAAGCGAAAAAAACATCTTCCAAATCCATCATCTGCATGACCCGTCCCCGTCCTGCCGGATTCCGGTATACGAAACGGGAAAAAGACATCATGTATAAGGATGCCGTGCTGTTTCTCGAAAACGGCGCAGACGGGATCGTATTCGGTTCCCTGCAGGATGATCTGACGATCGATATCCCCTTTGCGGAAAAGATGATCTCACTGATCCATTCCTATCAGAAAGAAGCCGTATTCCATAAGGCATTTGATCTGACGCCGGATCCCCTGCAGGCAATGGAAACCCTGATTGATCTCGGGGCAGACCGCATCCTGACAAGCGGCGGAAAGGAAAATGTGACCGAAGGTCTTTCCGTGATACGCCGGCTGAATGAGCAGTCTGCCGGGAGGATCATGATCCTGCCGGGCGGCGGTGTCAGCGAAAAGAATGTGCATGAGCTGATCTCTGAAGGATTATGCGGAGAGATCCACATGTCCGCCAAGGAAACGCGCAGTGACTGTGAAAACTATTTCGCGGTCAGCGCAGAACGGATCCGTATGGTTCTGGATACATTAAAAACAGGAACTGATCCAAAATGATCAGTTCCTTTTGTTTTTCCTGTTTTCTGAAAAAGATTACTCCAGAATGGATGCGCCGTTGGTGGCAATAACTTCCTTATACCAGTCATAGGATTTTTTCTTTGATCTGGCATAAGTCCCCCTGCCGTAATCATCCACATCGACATAGATGAAGCCGTAGCGCTTGGACATCTGGTTCGTGGAGTTGGAGATCAGGTCGATCGGTGCCCATGTGGTATAGCCCATGAGGTCAACGCCGTCTTCCTCGATCGCGTTGTACATCTCGCGGATATGTTCGCGAAGATAGTCGATCCGGTAATCGTCATTGATCGAGCCGTCCGCCTCTACGGTATCCTTCGCACCGAGTCCGTTCTCAACGATGAACAATGGCTTGCGGTAGCGGTCGTACAGGTCGACCAGCGAGATCCGCAGACCGATCGGGTCGATCTGCCATCCCCAGTCGGAGGAAGGAATATACGGGTTCTTGATGGCTGTAACGGTATTGGCTGCCGCAACATCCAGTCCTTCGTCATTCTTGGCGACACAGCTGCTGGAATAATAGGAGAAGGAAATGAAGTCTACCGGGTAATCCTTCATGATCTTCAGATCTTCTTCCGTCATCTTGATATTGAATCCCTTGTTCTTGTACATCTGCAGGAGATAACGCGGATATTCCCCGTGCACCTGGGTGTCGCTGTAGCAGTAGATGCTGCGCATCCGCTTCTGCTGTTCCAGGACATCCTCCGGCCTGCAGGTATACGGATAATATGTGAGCTTGGTGAGCATACAGCCGACTTTCGCGTCCGGAATGTTCTCATGGGTGATCTTGACTGCGAGCGCGGAAGCGACGAACTGGTGATGCATCGCCTGGTACATGACTTCCTCGAATTCATCCTTGCTGAAACGGGATTCGATCAGGCCGCCGGTCATGAACGGATGACGGATAATGGAATCCACTTCATTGAATGTCAGCCACAGCTTGACCTTTTTCGCATAGCGCTTTGTGATCACGTCAACATAGCGGACAAAGAAATCGATCGCCCTGCGGTCATACCATCCGTTGTATTCCATTGCGAAAGCCAGCGGCGGTTCATAATGCGACATGGTTACCAGCGGCTGCATTCCCAGTTTCAGACACTCATCGAATACGGAATCATAGAACGCCAGACCTTCCTCATTCGGTTCTTCCTCATCACCCCGCGGGAAGATACGGCTCCAGGCAATGGACATGCGGTATACGCTGAAGCCCATGCCGGCCAGAAGAGCGAGGTCTTCCTTGTAGTGATGGTAAAAATCTATGCCGTGGCGTTTCGGATAATATACTTCATCATCCGTAGCCAGGGCTGTATTGATCATTTCATCGGTGATATCACAGTTGCCGTGTACGTCCAGCAGGTCTGCCATGGATTTCGGATCTTTAAACAGGGCCACATCGGATACGGAAATACCTTTGCCGCCGTCTTTCCAGCCGCCTTCAAACTGATTCGCTGCAGTAGCGCCGCCCCAAAGGAATCCTTCCGGAAATCTTTTTTCACTCATTATTGTTTTCTCCTTTTTTATCTGACCTAATAATATCGTATCTTTCCCCTTCCTTCATCCGTTTCAAGTTGGAAAGGCTTCTGAAATTTGGTATGATAGTACAAGAAAGATGCTGAAGCACTACACTTGTGCTTCTCACGAGAGAGGAGTCACTATGCCAAAGAAATTTAGCGAAT